>JAUIMD010000102.1 GCA_030433225.1 Bacteroidia bacterium | reverse complement strand
GTTCGTTTTGCGATAAGGTATATCCAACCCAGCCGGTAAGCCTACCCTGCTTTTTTTGTACTAAAAATTCCAGCCCTTTTACCCATCCTTCTCCACCGGTTTCTATTTTCTCATCCCAGTTTTCTCCGGTAGAAAATAGAATAACTCCTTCTTTATAGGCAATTAAGTTGTTAAGCTCTTTGTAATACGCTTCTACACTCAATTCAATATTATTGACGGAGGTATGGGCTAAACCCAAAGCAAATTGTTTGGACTTCTCTGGTGCTACCTTATCTGTTGACGGAATCCAGAGGTCGGTGGGTAAACCCGTATTGCTGTTGGTGAGCAGGTGTGTGCTTTGTTCCATCACACAGGCAGAGCCTTTTATAGATAGTGATGGTGCTACCCGATAGTTCAGTACCAAACGCGGCTGAAAAGAGGGGTAGCTGGTTCCATTTACGGTATAACTGTTGGCGCGGAAACCGATGTTACCGTTCAAGTCTTTTAAGGAAAACAGATATTCTACATACGCCGACCATTCATTTGCAAACAATTTTGAACGGTAATCGGTGTTTTCGTCTATGGGTGCTATCCCATCAACTTCCTGGTATTCGGAAAATTGGATTTGTGTAGGAACATAAATCTGGTGGTTGAATTGAAGCCCGGTTTTAATACTGTTTTTCTTTAAGGGAATTTCATAATCTGCCTTTAGAATGATGTTGTTTACCCCCGAAAAAATGGTGTAGGTATCGTTGGTAAACGAGTTATCCAAACTACTTTCTGAATAGGAATTGATTTCATCGTTGTACACATATTTAGTTAAAGCTAGGGTAATGTTTTGGAAAATCGAATTAGCCATAACGCGCTGCCAGCGGGAACTGCCTGTGCTATTGCCCCAGCGTTGATTAACTTTGGTTTGGTAAGTTAGGTCTTGTACGGTTTTTTTTGGTTCGCGGTAAAAATATTTGTCTCTGCCATGGTAAGCGTTAATGATAAGTCTGTCTTTTTCGCCAAGGTATATATTGGATTTGGCATTGATGTCGTAGAAGGTATACCCAACTGTGTATTCTCTATCGGCAACAGCTCCATATAGGTAAGAGTACAAATCAAGATTGCTTCGGCGTATGGAAAAGGCAAAGGATGATTTATCTTTTTTGAGCGGTCCTTCTATAAAAAACTTGCTGAGAATTAAACTTAAACCCAATTCTCCTTTCCACTCCTTTAAGTTGCCGTCCTTATTACGAACATCAATAACGGCAGAAGTTCTTCCACCATACCGGGCAGGAAATCCTCCCTTATAAAAATCGATACTTTTTACCATGGATGGATCGAAAACAGAATATAGTCCACCAATGTGGCTTACATTAAACAAGGGAACATCATCCAACAGAAATAGGTTTTGGTCAGGTGTACCCCCACGTACAAACAATCCGTTGTGTCCTTCCTGGCCACCCTGTACCCCGGGCATTAACTGGTAGGCTTTTAGTATGTCCGGTTCGCCTGTCATGGTGGGTATCATGGCTATCTGATTCATGGGGATATCCAGTTTCCCCATCTCCGGGAGTTCTTCAATTCGTTGGCGGGCATTGGCTTTCACCTCAAACTCGTCGAGCATGGTTCCCGGTTGCAGGTAAATGCGGAGAAGGGTATCCTTTCTAGGAACAAACTCTATCAATTGCGTTTGGTAACCCACATATGAAACTTGCAGCAAAACCGGTTCATTCTTTTCAACCGTTAAGGTGTAGAAGCCAAAATTGTTTGAAATGCACCCCTTGAGGCTTTGGGGTTGATATACACTTGCTCCAATTAATGGCTCCCCGCTTTCTGCATCTGCAATAAAACCGTTAATTTGGATGTTTTGCGCCGTGATAGAGAAAACAACAAAACATGCTGTTACATGAAAAATGCTTCGGTTCATTATAAATGGGTTTCTATTTTATGGAAATCACGTTTGTGCTATGCTCGCTATATCCGGCAAAAATGCCGTACCCATTTTCTATGTTGGTAAACATCGTTTGCGGCTCGCCCATAAAAATAGTTGTCCAAAAGTCGCCCTGAAACTGTTGATTATATGCATGCCGTGTATAATATTTGCGGTAGAGATAATAATTTTTGGACGTATGCCGCAGATAAACTTTGCCATTTGGAAAAGCACCTGAAATATGTAAAGTGTACGTTTCTCCGTTAAATAACTCATCTGAAAAGAACAACGATGTTGGTAAATAATCGATATCTCCTTCGTTTTTTAAAACAGGTTCTGTTAGAATCTCCGGTTGATAATGAATCATTTCTAATGAAAAAGATCCAATCAATTCATAATAATCATCTGTTGCTATGGGATCAGTAAAAGTTAGTTTTAAAGTGCCATACGTTCCATAATCCTGAACATATCCAGTAGGATAATCACAAACAGCATTTTCAATAAAAACCATGGCAGGGATGCTGTCTTCAGCACTTAACGTTGAAAAACCGTCTTTTTCAAGGGTTGCACTATAATGCGAAACTCCTCCACCATAAAACTCTGAGGTATAAACGCCATTTTTAATTAAAGTGTCGAGTAATAATTGACTCCCAGTGAAAAATTTTAAACGGTAGTTGGAGCCGTCATCGCTATAATCATCAAGCATATTTGCAGTGGTTGAAACATGAAAAACAATGGGTTCCCATGGCTTAATGATGGCATTCAATACCAATTGGTTTTCTACTGTCAATGGATACTCCATTTCTTTGGTGCAGGAGCAAAATATCATATTCAGTACTAAGGCAAGCAGAATGCAAGTTCGTATCATAAGTTATTGGATTAACCCTGAGGATACACTTAGCCAACTGGTATGCAATAAAGCTATTATGTTATGTTCTCAGGTAAGTTTGCAAAACGATTCTTCGTTATGGGAATTTAACGCACTTACCTGCCTTTTCATTGTGTGGGGTATGTAAATTACCGCTTGTTTTGCACCATCCGAAACCTGCGGTAAAGCCTTTAGCGCACCATTTCCATAATGTATTTCCACATTTCGTTGTGAAAAACTGCAGGTACCAATGAATTGTCAGGTGCTTCACCAAAACGGATCACGACAAGGTTCTTGGAGGGTACCACATCAATAAACTGACCGTTTTTACCCATGGCGGCAAAAAGGTCTACGGGCGCATCGGGTGCTAACGATGTAGGCAAAGAAGCCGGACTTCCCGGCATTACTAAACTCCCTTTTCCATTCAGCCAGGTAAGGTATCCATACGAGGGGTTTAGGGCTTGTGAAGAACTTGCCATGGCCTTGAAATACGTAGTATCCTGCAAAACGGTTGTACTTTGCCATGTGCCTTTGTTTAACAACAGCAAGCCAAAACGCGCCGCCTCACGAGCCGTGCTCCAATACACATTATTGTTTCCCAGTTTAACCCAATTGCCCTGCATCCCAATTTTGTTACCCACTTTTTCGTGCGTGTACGATTGATAATTTTTGCCGGTTGCGCTGCTAATTACCTCGTCGAGTAAGGTATACGGTGCATTGTGGTAATACCATTGTGTTCCGGCTTCTGCCTTATAATACAGGCAATTGGGCGAGGTGCAGTCCAGGTATTCGGTGGTGTAGTCTAACCCGGTGGTCATGGTTAACTGGTGACGTATGCGAATGTTATTTTCCTGCTCAGGAGGCATGCTGGTCCAGCCCGTACCCAGGTAAGTGGAGGTGATGTCATTAATGTGTAGATGCCCTTCTGTTTGGGCAATACCCACCATTAGTGCCGTTAAGGTTTTACCGGCCGATGCCCAGTACCATTGGCTGTCAGGCCCGAATTCTCCGGTATTTAAAATGGTGTTTCCCCAATACTGTTCCACCACAATTTTGCCGTCTTTCAACACTACAAACGCGCGTGTTTTATGGGTGGATAAGTAATTGAGCAAAGTGGCTTGTGCCTCAGTGTTCCATCCCATACTTTCGGGGGTGGTATCCTGCCATGCGGTACTGTTGGTAGGAGGAAAGTAAAGGTTGGCAGGTGGGTTTAAGGGGGTATCCGGCAGAGCATTGTCTTTTTTACAGGAAGTTGTGCTCAACAGAAAAACCAGCATTATAGTGGACAAAAGGAAGCATTTCATAACCGTAAGGATTCGTTAAACTGCGCTAAAGTAAACGATTTTAGTTGGATTTTGGTAATGCCCATACTGCCTTAAACAGTAGCCTGATAAAGCCATCCCTTATTGCCTATTATAGAGCTTATCTCACCTCTTTTTTCAAACGTTCAACCAGTTCATCATAAAATAGGACTTCCGAGGTAAAAGAGTAAGTCTCAGCATTGCAGAATACGACAATGGCCGATTTCGTTTTACGATTGATCCACACGAAGTTGGTTACCCCGGCATCGTTCCCGGTAAGGCTATAGCTGTGTTTTTGCTTTTTCACATGCCAGGCCGTAGCGTTTTCGGGAGCCAACGTGGGGTAAAGCGGTGTAAATAGGGTTTGGGTGGATGCCTTTGAAAGTACAGCGGAAGTGTCCGAAAGCAGAGCCTGCAAAAACCGGGCATAGGTTGTGGCCGACAAACGCAATTGTCCGTTGGGGTAATCGGGGTAGCCGTAATGGGGCAGAGGTGTTTGCTGCAAAGTGCCGTTTTCTACCACCGATTGGTGGGGCGAGGCCAGGTTGGCATGTGGAACTTCCTCCCAAAAATAATAGGCATCCGGCAGGTTCAGCGGCCCGAAAAATTCATCTTTTACATATTCTGCAAACGGCTTTCCGCTTACCTGTTCCACCCACAGTGCCAGCAGGGCATAGTTGATATTGCTGTAACCATAACCGTTACCCGGGGCAAAGCCTTCAAAATTTTCAGCAGCATCAAAAAAGTCGCCCCCGGGTTGGATATAATGTTGCAGAAATGTGCCCAGTTTCAAAGGAGAATCACCCCCTTCCGGCAAGGTGTACAGGGCATCCAACACCTCCCAATTGTCTTTTATGCCGGAGGTGTGCCCCATGAGCATGCGCAAGCTTATGGGAATGGTAGGAAAAGCAGGGTTAATCAATGCAAAGGGCAGATGCCTATCCACCGTGTCATCCATTGAAATGTGGCGCTGCTCCATCACTTTTAAAGCAGCAGCAATGGTGAAAGGTTGTGCACAGGTGGCGGTCATAAACAGACTTTGTGCATTTACGGGTGTTGCATATGTTAGGTGCAATTGCCCGAAACTTCCGGTATACAATAATTCGCCGTTTTTTACGAGGGCCACCTGCATGCCCACCAAATTTGCTTCTTCCAGCTTTTGCTGCAAAAAATCGTTCAATGGCAGGGTTTTGCCCGTAAGGTGGAAGAGAATCCCCCAAAGAAACAGCGTTATAAATAGTTCTTTTGCCGGGAGTTTCTGCATGGTGTTGGCTTATTTCCCGAGTAAACCGGCCAGGTAATCCAGCAAGGCAATGGATGCATCAATTTCGGCTTTGCGAATGGCTACGCTTTCCACATTAAAGCCAATGGGGATACCCTTTTCGGTGGCATAATCGTACAGTTCCTGCGCGGTATTTTTGCACATTTCTACAGATTGCTCCAGTATGTCGTGGGAGTGTTTTAGCTCCAGTGCCATCCAGCGTGGAATATCGATGCCGAGCCAGCGCATAAAATCCAGCGTTTTTTCCGATCCACAAGGAGTGAGTGTAAAAATGATGGGCGACATGGGGCGTCCCGTTTCTTTACAGTGGTAGTAATAATCCGCCAAAAAGTTTTTGGAATGGTTGGTGCTGTACACGCACTGCGACACAAAAAAACGGCATCCGTGGTCTTCTTTTTGGGCAATGCGCAGGTGCTCATCGGCTTTGGACTGGTGGCGTTCAGGAATGGTTACACCGCCTAAAAAGGCATTTTCTCCGGCCTGCATCATGGCGTGGTAGGCCTCGTGCAATGTAATGTTTACCTGCTGATCTTTGGACGGAGCGCCTACAAACACCGAAAACGTATCCTTATTGCCGAGCGATTGTACCCAGGCATTGAAGGCTTCTTTGGTGTAATTGCCTACGCTGCGGTACACTACTTTGGGTATTTCGAGTGCTGCTAAATAGGTGTCTACGTATTTCTGCGCCGGGTAGGTCTGCATAAAGGGGAACGGGCGAGGTTCGGCTGTACGGGATGATTCGTCCTGAATGTCGTACACAATAAGCCCATCGAGTTTTTTACCTGCCAGCCGTGCCATTTGCCTTCCCGCAATTTCCACCAGTTTTTCGTGGCTATTGTTGTGTTTGGGAGGGGTAATTCCGTACAGTAATATTCCTGATTCTTTATTTTGTATTTTTTGTTTCAGCATTGTTTTAAGGTATTGATGCCCACTAATTATTTTAATTGGCCTGTTTTGAAACGCCCATTTCGAGGGTATTGTTTGATGTTGTGGTTTCAAAAATATTGTTGGTAACCGTGAGGGTAATTTTTTGTACAGATAAATGCTCCGGAACAGCCAGCGTTACTTTTTCGTTTTCTTCCCAAATGCCGGCATTGTACACTTCTTCGTACAGTGCGCCGTCTTCCAGTTTCATTTCCACTTTAAATGGAACCGGTCTCCCTCCCTTGTTCAGCACTTGAAAGTTGTTTTTGGTGGCAGCAACTATTTCCAAATCAACCGAACCAAACTGGAAGGCCCAGCGGTTCCAGAACCAGTTGAGGTTGACCATACTTTTGTGATTAACGTAATTAAAAAAATCGTAAGGGGTAGGGTGTTTTCCTGCCCAGGTTTGTATAAATCCCTGCAGGTACAGGCTTAAGTTGGCATCGCCAATTACCGACTTTAGCGCGTTTAGCATGTCGTTGGATTTCATGTAGAAATTGTTAACCATGGTGCGGCGGTTGGTAATTTGGCTGGATTCCACCATCAGGGGTACATCACTAAACGTTCCGTTGTAGTGTTCGGCATAGTGTTTATCGGTTTTCAGGCTGCGTTTGTAAACCGCAGGAAAGTGCTGTTTGAGGTACAGGTTTTCCATTTGGGTGGTAAAC
>JAUIMD010000101.1 GCA_030433225.1 Bacteroidia bacterium | reverse complement strand
GTATGCTGAACGGTGGCACTGTGTTCGTTATTGGCAACAATGGTTGAAGTGTGCAGCCCCGGTTTCGACCAATCTGATGCGTCTCCGCCAAACTCGCCCGTGGGGTACGGGAAGCGCAGGTTAAAGCCCACCAGGCCTGTTTCCAAACGTTCAGAGCTTACGTCCACAGCAATTCGGTCGTGCCCGGGCGAAGCACAGGTTTGTACGGTGAATGGTTGGTTCTCAACCGAAAAGTTGCTGGTAATTAGTCCGTTCCAAACATTCAATTCCTGTGCAATGGCTGTTATTTCTTCCGCTTGTACAGGGCTTCCATCTTCATTTTCAAGTTCAAAACCCAGGTTTGCCAGTTGCAGGCGATGCGGGTTTACGCGAAAATAATTGGCAGCATCCTGTTTACGACCGGCTTCTTTCCATTGCACTTTGTATGGAATTTCTCTTCCTTCCACCTCATATAATTTATAGGCCTCGTCGCGGGTAAAATTTCCGGTGTTGGGGAAACTGTGCCAGCCCCATTCGGACTGTATGCCCAACGGTACCCCGTTAGAATACAGGGACGGAAAGCTTTGCAGGCCGGTAGCATCAACGGTAAAGGCAAATTTCCCATTTCCAATGCTTAAGGACGAAAGGGTGTCAAAACTTTCTACCTGTACATTGTGCCGTGTAACTACGGCGTGTCGGTCAATTTTGTTACTGCTGTTTTGTTTGGCACTGGGGGTGCATGCAAAAACCGCGCATGCAAAAAGAGCTGCACCTGCGATTTTTAAAGAAGTTAGTGTGTTGGACATGTTTTGTTGGAATTTTTTATAGTTGGATGAATGTATCAATTTATATGTTTAACCCAGGTTCCAAGGATGTTTTCCGGGGTATATTTTTTTGCTTGTTTTGTACGCAGCTGATGTGTCCAGTCGGCGCGTTGGGATGTTTCAGCCCCTTTTCCGTAATTGTCATACTCGGCATAAAATACCGTGGCATGTGCTTCCTTTTTGTTCCAGTCGTGCCATCCTTCGGCACGGATATGGCCCCCCATGTGGCAGAACAAAAATGCTGTTTGGGCATAATTTCGCCACGGCCGACCCAGATACACCTGGGTAGCTTCCCCGGAAGCAACTAAATTACAATGCAAAAACACAAATCCAAAAGATTTGCCTTGCAAAGTACTGGCGGCTGTAATGTAGGAGTTGGCTTTGCTGCGTAAGGTACAGGTATGAAACACTGCAGTGGCCGATCCGAAAATAAAATCGGTAGTTCCCTCAATCAGACAATTGTGGTAATATTGGTGGCTGTTTTCTCCATCGGCATACAGCGTGTCCTGGTTGCCAAGGATTCGGCAGTTTTTAAAGGCACACCGGTTTCCTTCAACATGCAAGGCAACGGCTTGCCCTACAGGCCCGGCGGTGTTTTTTATCGTCAGATTTTCGGCATAAAAGTCGTCGGCATTTACCAATAGCGTGTAGGTCATAAATGTGCTGTTGCGTCCCCGGTCAATTTTTTTAAAATGGTCGTTGTAGGTAAGTATCGTTTTTTCGGCATCCTCCCCAATAAGCGAGAGCATATTGTTCCAGGATGGTACCACCACTTTTTCGTTGTACACGCCGTTTTTTATGTAAATGGTGATGCGTTTGTCGGGGAATGCCTTTGTGGCATCGATGGCCGCCTGGATGGTGGTATAATCACCGGAACCGTCCTGTGCAACCGTCATTTTGTATGCAATGTCTGCTTTTGCAGGAAGCGTTAGCACCATGAAAAGCAGAAAAAGGGAGTAAGCGGGGCGTAATTTCATAGGGGATGTATTTAAAAACCAATTGTGTTAAGCTGTAAAAAAGCAAAAACCCATGAAACCTTTTTTAGGAAGGATGCATGGGTTATTGCAGGGTGTTTTATTCTAAGTTGGTAATGTGCCTTGCCAGGGGCAGCCCCTGGGCCTTGACGGCTTCCATCGCAAGTTTTGCAACGGCGTTGGCACCTTCCACATTCAGGTGGGTGTTGTCTTCTTTCCCTTTGGGGTAATTAGCGGTGGAATCCACCCATAAATACAGACTTTTTGACGGCTCTTCACCCATAGAAATAACCAGTTCCTCGGTAAGGATATTTAAGTCAATCAGGGGTACATTCAGTTCTTTGGCTACACTACGCGTAACTTCGGTGTAAGCCGTATGCGTATCCATCAGCGTACCGTGCTCGTTAAAATTACGGCGAACAATGGAGGTGAAAAGTATGGGCGTGGCCCCTTTTTCGCGGGTTTCGTTCACATAACGGGTAAGGTTATTGCGGTAACCGGAATAGGGGTTGGTGTAGCGTCCGGGGCTTTTAAATTTTTGGTCGTTGTGCCCGAACTGGATAAATACATAATCTCCTTTTTTAAGGCTGTCAAGTACGGCACTCCAACGGCCTTCACCCCTGAAACTGCGCGAGCTTCTGCCATTTTTTGCGTGGTTGCTTACCGTTACACTCTCATCCAAATAGTTCCCAACAACCTGGCACCATCCGGTTTCGGGGTAGGCTTTTTCGCTTTTGTCGGACATGGTACTGTCGCCAATGGTGTAAATGGTAAAGGAATCGTCCGTTTGGGTTTTGCACGCTCCGAAAGCCATTACAGCCAGCACCCATGCTACGCATTTAATTTTCATGTTGTTTTAAAATTTTACAGCTTTTTTGGATACTTCATTACCTATGGTGGTTACCTCTTTGTACCCCTTTTTTACAGGAGCGCTTAAGGTAATGTTGTCGCTGACACTTCCGTTAATGGTAATGCTTTTGGGGGAACTCATTTCATAATCGATGTTTTTAATCGTTATGTTTTTCCCGTTGGTTATGGCAAATCCTGTTTCGCTTTGGGTACTTAGTTTCACATTCTCGATGCTGATGCCGTCCACATCGGTTAGCGAAAAGCCTTCTTCCGCATCCAGAACCATGTTTTTAAATACCATGTTTTCCACATTCATTTCAGGTAAACCGCGCACATATACGGCATGTTTGGCACCTTTTAACTCTACATTTTGAATGGTTATGTTTTTAAACTGAGGCGTTTCTTCGGTTACGGGCATCAGTTCCGGCATTTGTTCCTGATCGCCATCTGCCAGCATTTCGGATACGGATTTTCCGCCATAATATAGATTAAATGAAATGGCATTGGTTGGGATTTGTGTCATGTAAACGTCTGAAATAAAAATGTTTTCCACCACACCACCCCGGCCACGGGTACTTTTAAAGCGCAGGCCAACATCGGTTCCCATAAAGGTGCAGTTGGAAACATGCATATTTTTAACACCACCAGACATTTCGCTCCCTATAACTACGCCTCCGTGGCCATGGTATACGATGTTGTTTCGCACCACCAGGTTTTCGCAGGGTATGCCACGTTTTCTGCCATCTTCATCCTTTCCGGATTTGATGCAGATGGCATCGTCTCCAACATCAAACCGCGAGTTTTCCACCAAAACATTTTTGCAGGATTCCACATCAAGGCCATCGCCGTTTTGCGAATACCATGGATTGCGCACCGTAATGTTACGTATAATCAGGTTTTCAATAACAAAGGGGTGGATATTCCAGGCGGGTGAATTTTGAAAAGTGGGGCCATCCAGCATTACGTTTTTGCTGTTTTGTATGTTAAACAACACCGGCCTTAGGAAATCACGCAAGGGAAGAAAATCTTCTTTGGTTTTCAGGTCCCGACGAACATTTTGGTCCGAATTTTCAGAAGCATTCATATAGGCTTCTGATGGGTACCAGATATCTCCTTTTTTATTCACTACTCCACCGGATGCCACCAGTTTTTTCCATTGGCCATCGGTAAGTTTGCCTCTTTTTACATGGCGCCAAACCTGCCCGCTTCCGTCGTAAACCCCTTCGCCGGTAAAGGCTACGTTTTCAAGGTTTTCTCCAAAAATAGGAGGCTGACAGCGCCAGGTGTCCAATCCCTCGAAACTGGTTTGCATTAAAGGATAATCATCTTTGTTGGCCGAAAATTGAATGAGAGCCCCAAATTCAGCATGTATTTCTAGGTTGCTTTTCAGCACAATGGGGCCGGTGAGCCACAAACCGGGAGGGATGATTACTTTTCCTCCTCCCATTTTACTTACTGCTTCAATGGCATCGGCAAAAGCCTTGGTGTTCAACACTTCTCCGCCACTTATTGCACCGTAGTCCCGTATGTTTACCACGTTATCCGGAATGGAAGGCTCCGGTATAGCCGGCATGTCAAATGAAATGTTGGGGAAACTTATGCTGGTACCGGTCGTTTCGGCCTGTGCTGCCAGGCACCCCGTAAGCAGCAAAATAACTGCTGCGGTGAAATTTAAAAATCGTTGTTTATGCATGTTGTGTAGTTTTTGTTCTATTCTTCAGTAAGAAATAAGTCGGGTTGCTCAATCCAGTCGCCTAAAATATTTACCGCAGTAAACTCTCCGGCTTCATCCGGGGTAAGTTGTTTGGACCAGGTAACCCGTTTGCCGGTATGGGCACCATCCCCGGTACTCTTGAATTCGGCAAAATAAGCGGTTTTTTCTTTTTCGCTACTGCCCCAGTTGTGCCATCCTTCCGGTTTTATGTGCTTACCCAGCGTACATTCAATAAAAACCGACTTGCCATAGGGGCGCCACGGTCTGGCGAGGTAAAAGCTGTTTTCCGGGGCATCTCCCGTGATATTACAGCGTAAAAACACCAATCCAAAACGGGTATTTTCCGCAGTGGAAGGCGCTGTAACGTACCCTTTGTTTTTACAAAAAATGGTGCAGTTATCGAACACTGCGGTCGACCATCCAAAAATAAAGTCCACCGATCCTTCTATGTAGCAGTTTTTATAGTATTGGCGGCTATCTTCTCCGTGCGGATACAGCGTATCCTGGAAACCTAAAAACCGACAATTTTTAAAGGCTACCCGGTCGCCGTCAATGCGAACCGCCACGGCCTGGCCTACGGGGCCGGCAGAGTTTTCGAAGGTGATGTTTTCTGCGGTAAAATCATCTCCAAAAATAAAGAATGAAGAGGAACCTGTGGTGCCTTTTTCTTCTCCAAACCTGTTCTTTTTCGAAGCGTAATCATCGTAGGTTAAAATGGTTTTAGCTAGGTCCTCACCCAAAAAGCTAACTTTTTGTTTGCTGGCTGCCAAAACCAGTTTCTCCTTATACACTCCCGACTTAATAAAAATGGTTGTTTTATTTTTCCTGAAATCGGGAACCGCACTTATGGCATCCTGTACGGTGGTAAAATCACCGCTTCCATCTTTGGCCACCACAAAATCGTAGGCACTAACAGAAGGCAGGCACACTAAAACTGCCAGGCAGGTAAGGATCGTTTTTTTTGTTCTATACATACCAGAATGTGTCAGCACAACCTGCTGCACAGGTTTTTACCGTGCAGCAGGTATGCTGGTTTTATTTTTTTGTTACGCGATACCAGTCAATGTCCAGGGTGCCGGCATCGTTTGTTACATCGTTTCTGCGTGCAAAATAACCAACTTTTGCTCCAATCCATCGTCCGGGTACGGCATTAAATGCTTCGCCTACGGTTTTAAAGCGCTTGCCGTTGGTGCTGTAGGCAAAGGTACAAACAGCACCTTTTTCTACTTTAATTTGGAAATACACTTCATTTCCTTCAAAATCTTCGGCATACAATTCTTCTTCTTTTCCACCGGTACGGGCATTTTTGCAACGCACCACACGCAGCTGTGTTTTTCCTTCTACCGTTTTTAAGGATATAAACTGGTAGCTGTCTCCCATCACTAAAAAGCCAGCTTCGTCCGTTCCCTTACGGCTGTTAAAGGTTACCTTGGTGGTTGCTGTAAATGCATCGGAGGTAAATTTTTGTGCCAGGATATTGGGGGATTGCCACAACGAGGTAGCCCCTTCGAACGGTGGCATGCAGTTTAAGCGAAAATAGCCCAGGTTGCCTGACGGGTAACCGAAGTACAATTGTTTGTTGGCATGCCATTGCCATTGCAAGCCCAGTTTGTGTCCGTTAAATTCATCGTTTTCCACCACGGTTTGTACCGGGTAGGTTTGGCCAACGTTGGGTTTTTTGTACGTAAGTACCGGTTGTCCAATTCCATCGCCGTCCTTATCTTCGCCAATTACCGGCCAATCGTTTTTCCAGCTCATGGGGTTCAGGTGTACAATGCGGCCATAGGCTTCCTTGTCCTGAAAATGAATGAACCAGTCTTCGCCGGTATTGGTGGTAACCCAGGCTCCCTGGTGAGGCCCGTTAATGGGGGTTTTTCCCTGTGCCATAACTACTTTTTCTTCGTAAGGACCGTACACGTTTTTGGAGCGCAATACGAGTTGCCATCCGGTAGAAACGCCTCCTGCCGGAGCAAATATGTAATAATACCCGTTGTGCTTGTAAAACTTAGATCCTTCAACGGTTTCGTGATGGTCATGACCATCAAAAACATGGGTGCCTTTATCTAAAACTTTAGTGCCTTCAGCATTCATTTTGTTTACGCTAAGTAAGCTTTTAACTCCGACACGACTTCCTGCGTAAGCATGTACCAAATAAGCATCGCCATTATCATCCCATAGAGGAGAAGGGTCAATGAGTCCTTTACCAGGTATCACAAGAACGGGGTTGTCCCACTTGCCGTAAGGGTCTTTGGTTTTTACCATGTAAATTCCAAAATCGGGATCACCCCAATAAATATAGTATTCGCCATTATGATATCTAAAATATTCGAAAAGTGACAAAAATGATATTTCGTATTCAATATCCCTCGTGATCTCTTTGTTTGAATATCAATGTAATCAATTTCATCAAAGTCCAAGCGGTCTTTGAACCTTGGGCCTATAGTCCTGGTACCATTCAAGCCCACCACCCTGTTCTTATTTCATGGTCATAAATTTCGTTCTCATGTCGTCGAGTCAAGAATTCAGTATGTATATACAAATATGTATATGCATGTATTTTATTGCTTGAAAACGCTTAATTCCTTAATTCTGTTACGGCCTCATTTCTGTATCAGTAATAATAGCTTGGGCTTCCAGCTCAA
>JAUIMD010000100.1 GCA_030433225.1 Bacteroidia bacterium | reverse complement strand
GGGAGTGAAGTTATTTTGGCGTATAGTTGGGTACGCAGGTTTTTAACTACCCCATTGCGTATGGTAACCATGTTGCGGGCAGCCAGGTAGGCAAAACCAACTTTTAGCATGGTGCCAAAAACGGCAATAAGACCGATAAGCAGCAGGGTAAATCCTGGTCCCTGAGTGTCTTTTAATCCGGTTACGTAAAACTGCAGGTTGTGGATTAAAATGTCTTTTTTCAGTTCCCAGGGCAAAAGGGTGTTTACCTCCTTTCCTTTTTCAAAAAGCATATCCAACACCGGGTAAAAGGCCGCCAGTGAAAAAACGGCAAACAGTGCCGACAGCAGGTTGAACACAAAGTTAGAAAGGATTTGCGCCTTAAAGGGCGGCAAAAACCTCCGCATTACCACCAAAAAATCTTTCATGCGATTTTAAAATTGGGTACCGGTATAATTAAAGGGCGTAATTTTACGGAGTTCTTCTTTTACCTGATTATTCACCTCAAGTGTGTCAATAAAGGCACTAATGCTTTTGGCGTTTACCACATCGTTGGTACGTGTTAATTCTTTCAATGCCTCGTAGGGGTTGGGGTAACTCTCGCGACGCAAAATGGTTTGAATTGCCTCGGCCACTACATTCCAGCTTTTGTCGAGGTCTGCCGCAATGGCACTTTCGTTTAACAATAGCTTATTCAAGCCCTTATCGATCGATTTAAATGAGATAACCGTGTGTGCCAATGGAACACCCACATTGCGCAGCACGGTGCTGTCTGTTAAATCGCGTTGTAGGCGAGAAACAGGAAGCTTGGCAGATAAATGATCAAACACTACATTGGCAATGCCCAGGTTACCTTCTGCATTTTCAAAATCAATGGGGTTTACCTTGTGGGGCATGGCAGAAGAACCGATTTCTCCTTTTTTAATTTTTTGCTTGAAGTATTCCATCGAAACGTAGGTCCATATATCACGGCAAAGGTCTATAAATATGGTATTAATACGTTTCAGGTTATCAAATAACGTACTCAGGTAATCGTAATTTGAGATTTGTGTGGTTACCTGTTCTCTTTCAATATCCAGGTAGTTTTTCAGGAAATTATTTCCAAATTCCACCCAGTTAATATCAGGGTAAGCAACGGTATGCGCATTAAAATTACCGGTTGCCCCGCCAAATTTCCCGGTAAAAGGAACGGTTTCCAATACCTTTATCTGTTCTTTTAAACGGTAAACAAATACGTTTATTTCTTTTCCCAGCGTTGTGGGAGAGGCAGGCTGTCCATGCGTTTTGGCCAACATCGGGATGTTTTTCCATTCACTTGCCAGCGCTTCAAGTAATTGTATCAGCGCATTAAGCTGGGGTACATATACTTCAGTACAGGCCTCGTGTATGGATACGGGAACCGCAGTATTGTTAATGTCCTGGCTGGTTAGGCCAAAATGAATAAATTCTTTGTGGGCAGATAAGCCAAGGGCATCAAACTTTTCTTTCAAAAAATACTCTACCGCCTTTACATCGTGGTTGGTTACTTTTTCAATGTCTTTTATGCGCTGGGCATCTTCTTCGGTAAATTGATCAACAATGGCTCTTAACTGTGGGAATGTTTCCGCAGAAACTCCTGACAGTTGAGGCAACTTAGCCTCACACAGAGCAATAAAGTACTCGATTTCTACCTTTACCCGGTATTTAATTAGCCCGAATTCCGAAAAATATTTGGCAAACTCTATGGTTTTACTTCTGTATCGTCCATCAATGGGAGAAATGGCAGAAAGTTCTGAAAGGGTCATATGCTCTTTAATTTTAAATAAGAGCACAAAAGTAAGGAATTAAACAAAGTCGTACAAAGTGATTTTTTTGCAGGAGGTTAAGACTCGTTAATTTTTGGCAAACATGCTGTTAGGGTCGGTAGGCAAGGTTACGGTAAATTTAGAGCCTTCACCTTTTTTACTTTCTACATTAATATGTCCTTTGTTCAGGTCAATAAACTCTTTTACCAAAATAAGTCCCAGGCCGGTACCTTCTTCCATTGCGGTACCAAAGGTTTTAAGCCGTTTGCTAATTTGAAACAAATTATCCAGTTCGTCACTGTCAATACCAATGCCGCTGTCTTCTATTTCAATTTTCACGTATCCATGCTCTTTTTCAGCCCGTAAAATTACTTCTCCACCGGGTTCAGTAAATTTTATGGCGTTGGAGCAGATGTTACGCAAAATGGTAGAGGTCATATTAATGTCAGCAAATACTTTTAAGCCCGACGGGATGGTACTTACCAGCTTAATGTTTTTTCCATTGGCATGCGATTTTTGTAAACGAATCACACTCTTTATTACGGTTAGCAGGTCAAATACCTCTGGCTTGTATGAGATGCGACCGGTTTGCATGCGCGACCATTCCAAAAGGTTTTGTAACAGTTTGTAGGTGGTTTCTGAAAGGTTTTTGATTTTTGCAATAAAACGCAGTTTGTCCGAGTCTTCCAGTTCTTCAAAATCGGTCATCAGAATATCTGAAAAACCAATAAGGCTGTTAAAACTGCTTTTCAGGTCGTGTGCAATGATCGAAAAAAACTTATCCTTGGTAGCGTTTGCTTCGGCTAAATCGCGCGTGCGTTTCATTACCATACTTTCCAGGTTTGAATTTAACCGGGCCAACTCGTTGTTCTTCAATTTTATTTCTTGTATCTGGTTCCAACTGTTTAATGCGCCAAAAACGGTAAGGTGAAAATCATCGTTATCAAAAGGCATGGCTATAAACCTGTAAAGATTTACCTTTTTAAGGCTGGCCTTAATTACCGTTAAACGGTCTTTGTTTACCATTAAAATAATCTTGGTTTCAGGATCAATTTTATGGATATCGCTTAAAATGGTGCAGGAGATCTGCGGATTTTCGGTGCAGTTGCTTACGATCAATGGAATGGTAAATCCTGATTTTTTCAGTTCGCTGAAATATCCCACCGCATCTATCGTATTGGTGCACGCCTCAATCGTGTACTCCTTGCCAAATTCTTTATTCAACAATGAGCACGTGCTGTTAACCGTGGCGGGGTTATTATCAAAACAAAGGATTATTTTCTTCATTGTGTGATACACCTAAACAATCTAAATAAACTATGCAATTGAAAAGATGACTTTCCTTTAGTTAGTACTGAATTAATTAAAATTCGTTTTGTTCGTAAATCTGCTTTCTAAATAAGGTTGTGGTTCTTTGTTCCGTAGTTTACATCTGTTCAACCAAAAGTAGGTAAAAATAATACGAATGTCCATTCTAATTGTTAACATTTTATTTCCTTAATGTTTTTAAATCTTTTTTGTTCGTTCGTAGTGCGCTATTCAAGCAGGGGCTTTATCGTTGGTGTCTGTTTTATGGAGGAACGCAAATTCGGGTGAAAAATTATTATTTTTGCCGGCAAATTGTCAGTTTTTCAGGAATTCGATCTCCGAAAAAACAGGAAATGCCAATTTGTCTTTAAATTTTTATCTGGCAGGATGTTTGTAACCTTCCTCCATCAAAAAATAAGAAAGAAAAGTAGCGACTATATGAGCAAAAAAAAGAAAGAGACAATGGAGGAAACCATTGCAGATGAGCAGGTGCAGGAAACTGCGGGCGAAGT
This sequence comes from Bacteroidia bacterium, assembly GCA_030433225.1. Taxonomy (GTDB): domain Bacteria; phylum Bacteroidota; class Bacteroidia; order Bacteroidales; family UBA5342; genus JAUIMD01. The sequence continues at coordinate 3,460 of JAUIMD010000100.1, read as the reverse complement.
GAACGAGAATGGAGCCGATGACCAAGCGGTAGAAGCACAGGAAGAAAGCCAAAATACCGCCGAAACTTGCGAAGATAAAGAGGATGAAATTACCCTGCTAAAAAAAATGTGGGAGGAATTAAACGATAAACACCTGCGTTTGCAGGCCGAATTTGACAATTACCGAAGAAGAACGCTCAAAGAAAAAATGGAGCTAACAAAGTCGGCCGGTGAAGGGATTCTGGTGAATATATTGCCCGTTATGGACGACTTTGAGCGCGCACTTGATCACGTTTCAAAATCGGATGATGTGGAAAGTTTGAAGGAAGGATTTGGACTGATTTACAGTAAGTTTGAGGACTTTTTAAAGCGAAATAGCGTGGTGGAAATTGAAACCAAAGATGTGGATTTTGATACCGATGTACACGAAGCGATTACTAAAATTCCTGTACAGGATGAAGGCATGAAAGGCAAAATTGTAGACTGTGTACAAAAAGGGTACAAGTTAAACGACAAAGTAATTCGTTTTTCAAAAGTGGTAATTGGAGATTAAAACCTCCCGGATTAAACAAAAAAAGAAAGCAAAAAAGGATGTCAAAACGAGATTATTACGAAGTTCTTGAAGTGCCCAAAAATGCGAGCGCCGATGAAATTAAAAAGGCGTACCGTAAAAAGGCAATCAAATACCATCCCGATAAAAACCCCGGAGATAAAGCTGCGGAGGAACATTTTAAAGAAGCCGCTGAAGCATACGAGGTTTTAAGCGATGCGCAAAAACGCCAAAAGTACGACCAGTTTGGACATGCGGGTGTGGGCGGTGCTGCCGGAGGTGGTTTCGGAGGTGGATTCTCGGATATCGAAGATATCTTTTCATCTTTCGGTGATATTTTTGGCGGCCATTTTGGTGGCTTTGGCGGCGGTGGTGGCAGAAGTCGCCAACGGGTAAATAAAGGATCGAACCTTCGCGTAAAAGTAAAACTGAACCTGTCAGAAATTGTCAACGGGGTAGAAAAGAAAATAAAGGTAAATAAGTACGTCTCCTGCCAGCATTGTAACGGTAGCGGAGCCGAAAACAGCTCGTCGTATTCTACCTGCCATACCTGTAACGGACGCGGTCAGGTGACGCAGGTTACAAACACTTTTCTGGGACAAATGCAGTCCTCATCCGTTTGTCCGAGCTGTAAGGGAGAAGGTAAAATCATTACCAATAAATGTGTGCAGTGTGCCGGCGAAGGGGTGAAACGCGACGAAGAAGTTATTTCGATTAACATACCGGCAGGGGTGTCCGAGGGCATGCAGCTTTCAATGAGCGGTAAAGGAAATGCGGCCCGACGCGGAGGTATAAATGGCGATTTGCTTATATATATTGAAGAAGAAGCGCACCCTGATTTGGTGAGGGAGGAGAATAACCTCATTTATAACCTGCTGTTGAGCATCCCCGAGGCGGTGTTAGGTACAGCTGCCGAAATACCCACAGTAGATGGAAAAGTGAAGGTGAAAATTGACGGGGGTACACAACCCGGTAAGGTATTGCGTTTACGGGGGAAAGGAGTGCCCGAAGTTAATGGGTATGGAAAAGGAGATTTGTTGGTGAATATAAACGTGTATATGCCCGAAACCCTTACAAAAGAAGAACGAAAAGCAATGGAAGACCTGCAGGCCTCTGAGAATTTTAAACCCTCAGAAAGCACGGCCAAAAATTTCTTTAGAAAAGTGCGGAGTTTCTTCGATTAGTGCACAAAATAACATGCAAAAAGCAGTCACGATTTCCCGGGCTGCTTTTTTTGTACGTCACAATGGTTACTTTTGCACCGTTGCTTTTGTGCATTGCATAAACAAAAAAGCTTCATATTAGGATAACGTTAACGAGAGATGAATTTTTCAGGAAAAACAGTTTGGGTTACAGGCGCTTCGGCCGGTATTGGAAAAGCCGTAACTACGCTGCTGGCCAAAAAATGTAGCACCCTAATTATTTCAGGGCGAAACGAGCAGGCATTGTCCCGGCTTAAAACTGAAATTTCACATAACGGCTTGCAGGTATATCCAATTGCTTTTGATCTACAAAACGAAGCCTCTGTAATTGAGGCTTATACTACCGTAAAGCAGTTGGGATTACAGGTGAACGCCCTCATTCAGTTTGGTGGATTGAGCCATCGGTCGTTGGTGCTGGAAACGGAAAGCGAAGTGGAGCGTAAAATAATGGAAGTAAACTATTTTGGTACCGTTAAACTGGCCAAAATGGTACTGGCGGATATGGTACAAAATGGGGGCGGCTTGTTGGCTGCAACCAGCAGTATTGTGGGAAAGTTTGGTTTTCCGTATCGTTCATCATATTCGGCGGCCAAACATGCGTTGCATGGATATTTTGAAACCATACGGGCCGAAAACGTTGCCAATAACATTCAGGTTTCCCTCATTATTCCCGGCCGTGTAGCCACCGAAATTTCGAAAAGAGCCCTGTTAAAAGATGGCACAGAACATGGCAAAATGGATGAAGGCCTGGCCAATGGCATTGATGTGACCAAAGCCGCCCAGCGCATCATTCGAAAGCTCGAGAACGATAAAAAAGAGATTCTGGTTGGAGGTAAGGAACTGCTGATGGTGCACTTTAGACGATGGTTACCTGCACTGGTCTATAAAATGGCATCAAAAGTAAATCCAACCTAAATAAAACGAAAACGGGTAGCTGCGTGTTATACTGGCAACCTTTGGTAAAGTAAATGTATGGAAATAGCAATTAACGGAATACAGCAATTGGGCGTAGGGGTTGAAAAGATTGAAGAAGCTTGGGCCTGGTATCGCAAATACTTTGGAATGGACATAAAAGTATTTGAAGATGAGGCCGTAGCTAAACTGATGTTAAAGCATACCAACAATCAATCGCGCCCGCGGCATGCCCTGCTGGCCCTGAATATGGAAGGTGGCGGAGGTTTTGAAGTGTGGCAGCATACCGGAAAAACACCGGAGCCGGCAGCTTTTGAGGTGCAACTGGGCGACCTGGGCATTTGCTTTGGAAAAATTAAAACCCGCGACATTGCAGAGGCCTACCGTTTTTTTGTGAATGAAGGAGTGCATGTTGTCAGCGAAATAAAAGAAGACCCTGCGGGACAGCAACATTTTTTTGTAAAGGATCCCTATAAAAATACCTGGGAAATTGTACAGCATCCGTACGTATTGTATCCCCAAAAATCAAAAACAGGTGGAATATTGGGGGCTACTATTGGGGTGAAAAACATGGAGGAAAGCCTGGTAGTGTATCAACAAATATTGGGATACCAAACGGTTGTGTACGACAAAACCGAAAACTTTGACGACTTAAATGCACTTGCACAGGGCAACCAAGCGTACCGTCGTGTTTTGTTACAACCTTCAAAAGCACCCAATGGCGCATTTTCGCCCATGTTTGGCCCTTCACAAATTGAGTTGGTGCAGGCACTGGAGCGTAAACCCAGAGAGATTTACAAAGGCAGAATATGGGGCG
>JAUIMD010000099.1 GCA_030433225.1 Bacteroidia bacterium | reverse complement strand
ATGTCGGTATTCACGATCATTTTATCCACAATAAATTCGGTAATAAACAGGCAGTCTTTCATTTCATCGAATACCGGCATCATCACCTCTTTTATGGTTTGCATATCTCTGAAATATCCCGAAGGCAGGTTATTGAGCATGGTGGTAATGCTGTTGGGCACTCCCTGTATTTTGTTGCACTTGGCACGAATCAGCTCAAACACATCGGGATTTTTTTTATGCGGCATAATGCTCGAACCGGTAGTAAATTCGTCCGGCAATTGAATAAAACCGAAATTCTGACTCATATACAAACAGGCATCCATGGCAAAGCGTGAAAGTGTTGCCGCCAAACCGGCGAGTGCAAAGGCCACGGTTTTTTCCATTTTTCCACGCCCCATTTGGGCATATACCACATTGTAGTCCATACTGTCGAACCCCAGCAATTCGGTAGTCATGGTACGGTTGAGGGGAAAAGACGAGCCATACCCGGCAGCCGATCCCAATGGATTGCGGTTGCATATTTTGTAGGCAGCCTGCAGCAATTGCATATCGTCTACCAGGCTCTCGGCATAGGCCCCAAACCACAAGCCAAACGATGAGGGCATGGCAACCTGTAAATGCGTGTAGCCGGGCAAAAGTACTTCCTTGTAGCGGTTGCTTAAGCGAATAAAAGTTTGAAACAGACTGAGGGAAAGGTCTACAATCTCCTTCAGCTCGTTTCGTGTGTAAATTTTTAAATCCACCAATACCTGATCGTTTCGTGACCTACCGCTGTGTATTTTTTTGCCGGCATCGCCTAAGGTGGATGACAGCATCATTTCTACCTGTGAGTGAACATCCTCCACCCCGGGTTCTATGGTAAACCGGCCTTCTTCTGCCGTTTTGTATATGGCGCGCAACTCCTGAATCAACACCGCCAGTTCTTCTTTGGTAAGCAGCCCAATGCTTTCGAGCATAGTGATGTGTGCAATGGAACCCAGCACATCAGACTTGGCCAGAAAAACATCCAGTTCCCGATCCTTGCCAATGGTAAATTCCTCAATTTTTTGATGTGGTTTTGTATTTTTTGCCCAGAGCTTCATTTACAGTAATAAGTATTTATTTTAGAGGGGATTGTATGGAGTAGGTGTTACAAAAACACCCAGAAGGCGCAATGCAAAACTAATTTTTTAATCCCATTATTCAAAGCCAGAAAAATCACAAATATGACTTATATCATCATTTAGAATACCTTTAAATAGGGCATTCAGGCCCATGCTTACGCTTCGCCCGTAGGACCAAAACTCATAGGCATGGGGGGCACGTTAGGCACATTCCCCACTTTTATGGGACCATGTTGCGACTCGTATTTGGCCACATTGTCTTCCAGCGCTTTCATTAAACGCTTGGCATGTTCCGGCGTTAGAATAATGCGTGATTTCACCTGCGCTTTCGGAATTCCCGGCATAAGGCGGATAAAATCCACCACAAATTCAGAAGTGGAATGGGTGATGATGGCCAGGTTCGAATATACGCCCTGTGCTACATCTTCTTTCAGTTCAATGTTTATCTGCCCCGGTATTGGTTCTTTTTTTTCCATGGATGTGTTCCTTTTTTCAATGTTTAGCAAAGGTAAAAAAGTTCACCTACGAAAAAAGGGAGACACCTGCCTCCCTTTTCGTCAATGTATAAGCAATTGTTTTATTTCTTTTCCCACAGGGCTTCCATTTCTTCCAAGGATTTCCCTTTAGTTTCGGGCACAAATTTCCACATAAACAAGGCGGCCAATATGCTCATTACCCCATATACCCAATAGGCAAAACCGTTGTGAAAAGCCTCTTTTAAATAGGAACTGTCGTTCATTATAGGGAATGTCCAGGATACCAGGTAGTTGGATATCCATTGAACGGCCACGGCCACGGCCATGGCTTTGCCGCGTATTTTATTTGGAAATATTTCGGCCAGCAACACCCAAACTACGGGTCCCCAGCTTATGGCAAAGCAGGCCACATAGCCCAGCATAAAAATTAATGCACCCATTCCCAGGTTTTGACTGTAAAATGCAAACCCAAGGGCAAACATAAAAATGGCCATGCCTACCGCTCCTATAATTTGCAGCGGCTTTCTTCCAAACTTATCCACCGTAACAATGGCTATTACCGTAAAGGTGAGGTTGATGGCTCCAACAATAATGGTTTGTAGCAGAGATGTATCGGTACCCGACCCCATGTTTTTGAAAATTTCTGGGGCATAATACAATACCACATTAATGCCTACAAATTGCTGAAAGGCCGAAAGCAACATTCCAATTACAATAACCCCCATACCAAAACTTAAAATGTGGCCGGAAACATGATGCTGCAGCGACTCTTTAATTTCTTTCATTACCTTTTGTGCAACCTCTTTTCCATTTACCTTATTCAACACCTGAAGTGCAGCAGTTTCATCTCCCTTAAGCATAAGGTAGCGAGGGGTTTCCGGCACCAAAAACAGCAACACCAAAAACATACCGGCCGGTATCATTTCAGAAGCAAACATATAGCGCCAGCCAATTTGATTGAGCCAGGCATCGTCTCCCTGGTTAGCTATACTAAAATTTACGAAGTACACCACAAGCATCCCGAATACGATGGCAAACTGGTTAAAGGAAACCAAACGCCCCCGGATGGCAGGAGGAGCAATTTCGGCGATGTACATGGGTGACAGCATGGAAGCAAGGCCAACTCCAATTCCACCAATAATGCGGTAAATCACAAAATGGGTAGTAAAGGTATGGTCAGCGGTGCCAACTTTAGCAAAAAACAGTTCGGGCATGGAAGACCCGAGTGCAGAGATAAAAAACAAAATGGCGGCAAAAATCAATCCTTTTTTACGGCCAAAATTCTTGCTGATTAAACCACCAAAGGCACCGCCAATAATACACCCGATCAGGGCGCTAGCAACAATTTTTCCATGGCGCGAATTGGAGGCGAGTTCATCCAGACCTAGCGGGGTGGTAAAAACCTCGCGTAACGAGGAAGTAGTACCTGAAATTACGGCGGTATCATATCCAAAAAGCAGTCCACCTAACGTGGCTACCAGGGTGAGGGTAAGCACATATGTGCTGTTGTATTGATTGTTCATGTGTATGATTTTAGGGTTAGCTATAAATACGTTTTGGAGAGAAGGGGAAGGGTATAAACTGAAAAGGAAAGCCGGATCAGGGCTTTCCTTTTCTATGGTTTACAACGGAGTTTTAAATGTAGTTGTTTATCAACGCTTCAAGCAATTCCTGCTTACCGCTGACCATGGCTGGTTCGCCTTCTTTCAGGGCATAAGCGCGCAAGTCGTCAAGGCTTAATTTACCGGCCTCATACTCGGCTCCTTTACCGGCATCAAACGATGCATATCGTGCTTTTTTACGGCTCAGGTAATCGCTATCGGTCAATACTTTATCGGCAATTACAAGGGAGCGGGCAAACACATCCATACCGGAGATATGCGAAATAAAGATATCCTCCAGATCGGTTGAATTTCTGCGGGTTTTGGCATCAAAGTTAATTCCGCCGCCCTGCAAACCACCGGCGGTAAGTACCACCATCATTGCTTGCGTGATTTCCGAAATGTTGGTCGGGAATTCATCCGTATCCCATCCATTCTGATAATCGCCTTTATTCGCATCCATACTTCCCAGCATGTTGGCATCGGCAGCACATTGTAACTCGTGCTCAAAGGTATGTCCGGCCAGTGTGGCGTGGTTCACCTCAATGTTCAGTTTAAAATCCTTATCCAAACCATTGGCACGCAAAAACCCGATTACGGTCTCGGCATCCACATCGTATTGGTGCTTTGATGGTTCCATGGGCTTGGGTTCAATCAGGAAGTTTCCTTTAAATCCTTTAGAACGTGCATAATCGCGTGCGGTGGTTAAAAAGCGGGCCATGTGCTCTTTTTCACGTTTCATGTCGGTATTCAGCAACGACATATAGCCTTCACGTCCACCCCAGAACACGTAATTTTCACCTCCCAGTGCTATTGTAGCATCAATGGCATTTTTCACCTGTGTGGCTGCATTGGCCAGGGCTAAAAAGTCGGGGTTGGTGGATGCTCCGTTCATATAACGCTTGTTGGAAAAAACATTGGCCGTTCCCCACAATAATTTTATACCGGTTTCGGATTGCAGTTTTTGTGCAACCGGCACCATTTTGGCCAGGCGTTCTTCAATGTCAAAAACGGATCCGTCACCTACCACATCGGTGTCGTGAAAACAATAGTAAGGCGCTCCGATTTTGCTTATAAATTCAAATGCAGCTTCCATTTTATCCTGGGCAATGCCTAACGGAGAAGCAGCGGTATTCCATGGAAAATCTTTGGTTCCGGGGCCGAAAGGATCTCCTCCCTCGCCACAGAAGGTGTGCCAATAGGCAATGGCAAAACGCAGGTGTTCCTTCATGGTTTTTCCGGCCACCACTGCATTTTCATCGTACCATTTAAAGGCCAATGGATTTTTAGATTCACGTCCTTCAAAGGCAATTTTTTCAATTCCTTTGAAATACTCCTTATTACCAACAAAATAGCTCATAATGAATGTTTTATTAAGTGTTATTATTTATGCTTTAGTCGTTACATTTTTAAGGGGAGATGCGGTGCACGCTTATTGTTTCTGCAAAACACCAAGCCAGGTTTGGTAAGCCTCCTGGTAAGCCTCAACTTTGGTGGCATCCGGTTCCACCGTGCCCACTACACTAAGGCCGGCAAAAGCCTCGTTAAAAGAGGCAAAATACGCTACACCTACCGCGGCACCGCGTGCTGCTCCCTGCGCTCCATCGGTATTGTACAGTTCAATTTGAGCGCCGGTAACGCACGATAAGGCTTCCCTGAACAGCGGACTTAAAAACATGTTGGCTTTTCCGGCCCGAATCACCGATGACTCGATTCCGGTTTCCTTCATCACATCAATCCCGTATTTAAAGGAATACACGATGCCCTCCTGTGCGGCACGAAAAAGATGTCCCTTTCCGTGTGTATTAAAGCTAAGCCCCGAAAGCACCGCACCCGTTTCTTTATTTCCTAAAACTCGCTCGGCTCCATTACCAAACGGAAGTACGCTAAGCCCCTGCGCTCCGGGAGGCGTTTCCATGGCCATTTCATTCATGGCCTCGTACGAAATATGCTCACCGGCAACATTCTTTTTCAGGTAGGAATTTAAAATTCCGGTACCGTTAATGCACAACAGCACCCCCAGGCGGTTTTCTTCGCCGTGGTTTACATGCGCAAAGGTATTTACCCTTGATTTTGGATCGTATTTAACTTCGCCACTCACGCCATACACCACCCCCGAGGTACCACCGGTGGCGGCTATTTCACCCGGATTCAGCACATTTAACGACAAGGCATTGTTGGGCTGATCTCCGGCACGGTATGCCACAGGTGTTCCTTCTTTCAGGCCCAGCTCGCTGGCAATGGCCGCCGTTACCCTGCCCTGTTCCGAGAAAGTGGGTACAATTTCGGGAATCAGATCTTCCGAAAAGCCATAGTAGTCCAGTAAAAATCCTGCCAATCGGTTCTCTTTAAAATCCCAGAACATCCCCTCTGACAGGCCACTGGTTGTGGTGCAAAGGGTGCCGGTTAAGCGGTACGCAATAAAGTCGCCGGGCAACATTATTTTATCAATTTTCCGGAACACGTCCGGTTCATTTTCTTTTACCCATTTAAGCTTAGAAGCGGTGAAATTACCGGGAGAATTCAACAAGTGCCCGAGGCATTTTAGTTGCCCCAAATCGGCAAAGGCACGGTCGCCAATACCTACAGCGCGGCTATCACACCAAATAATGGAAGGGCGAATCACCTCACCATTTTTATCCACACACACCAGGCCGTGCATTTGGTAGGAAATACCGATTCCGCCAATTTTTTCCTTATCCACACCCTGGGTTGCCAACACGGCCTTAATGGCCATTTTCATGTTTTCCCACCACAAATCAGGATGCTGTTCTGCCCATCCTTGACGGGGAGCAGTAATTTCCATTTCTTTTTTGGGGTAAAACGCGGATGCCAGGCAGGCGCCTGATTCCCCATCAATTACCGAAGCCTTCACCGAAGAGCTTCCTACATCTAAACCTAAAAACTGCATTTTTTATTCTGTTCTGTTCTGTTCTGCCTGCAAATATAGCGAACAAATTGTTATCGGAAAATTATTCGAAAACTATTTTAATGCCCTGCACTGCACTCTGTCCCATTGATGCCCCCAAAAGACTGCTTTCGCATTTTCTCTTACTTTACCACCTTTCTGAAATAAAGGGCAAAAAGGGGCAAAAAGAAGCTAAATGTACGCAAAAAGCAACACCTTTCCCTTGCTCGAATTATTTTAATGCTCCAACCAATGCATGGGGTGTATGGAGGATTTTCTCCACGTCCGGCAGCCCATACGCTACACTTCAATTGTTCCACTCACCTGCAAACTATGGCGTAAAACAGACATTTACAAGCCCCGGTTCCACAGACACGTGGTTTTTACCACCTATGCCGCTGCATCGGGGAATTGCATTGCACACCGCATAGCCACCCTGCACATTTAGAACGAAAACAAACAACAAAAACAATATTTGCGCATTGGAAAAGAATCCGGCTAAACACCCTTCCCGCTCATGCGTAAAACGGATACATTTTTTCATAGATCAGACATTTCAAAACCCACTCAATTCGCCCATATTTGCATCCTGAAATAATTAACTCATTGGAACAATGGCAAACAGATTAATAGGTGACCTCCCAAAAATTGGAATTCGCCCCGTAATTGACGGACGCGAAAACGGTGTACGGGAGTCGTTGGAAGATCAGGTGATGGACCTGGCTAAAGCGGCGGCAAAATTTTTAGAAGAAAATGTGAAGTTTCCGAGTGGCGAGTCGGTTGAGTGCGTATTAGCCGACACCTGCATAGGCGGAGTGGCAGAAGCTGCGATGTGTGCAAATAAATTCAAAAAAGAAGGAGTAGGTGTTTCGCTTACCGTAACTCCTTGCTGGTGTTATGGCACCGAAGTGATGGATACCGATCCCCTCCTTCCGAAAGCTGTTTGGGGATTTAACGGCACCGAACGTCCTGGTGCTGTTTACCTT
>JAUIMD010000098.1 GCA_030433225.1 Bacteroidia bacterium | reverse complement strand
GAGACATGGGCATAACAGATTCCGATCAGTACATTTATATCAGGGGAAGGTCAAAAAATATGATTTTAGGCCCCAGCGGGCAGAACATTTACCCCGAAGAAATTGAGGCCCGTTTAAACAACCTCCCTTACGTAATGGAGTCCATTGTGCTGGAAGACAAAAACCATAAGTTGTTTGCCCTCGTTTATGCCGACCAGGAACAAATGAAACTTAATAAACTGTCGGATGCTGACTTACAAAATGTAATGGAAGAAAACCGGAAACATTTGAACAAGGCGGTAAAAGGGTATGAATCTCTTACCCGCATTGAACTTCATCCCGAAGAGTTTGAAAAAACTCCCAAACGAAGCATTAAGCGTTTTAAATACCAGAGAGTATAAAAACCTTATTCAGGGTTTCGCTTAAAGCGAAGCCCTGAATAAACTAAACTCAACCCTTCATCTTTATAACAAGGGCTTCGCTAATAGCGAAACCCTTGATACAAAGCGCTGAATTACCTATAAATCAACCCTTCTTCTTTAGCAACCTCAAGGTTAACCAAATTATCGGGCACCACATTTAAAAATGCCGAAGCCGATGAAAACTCCCAGTCTTCGGGCTTTGTAACCAAGCCTGCCTCAACCGGGTTTTGGTGGATGTAATCAAAACAACGCTGAGGGTAATCGATGTCAGATATATCAACGTTTAGCCGGGTTCCAAAATAGGTTTGAAAATACGATGGAGATATCTCCACGGGTACATCAAGGCATTTTGCCTTCGTTTCCTTTCTAAACAACGACCCGCTTCTACCTTCCTGCTTGTTTATGGCAACGGTATACGAGCGTAACATAATACCGATGGACTGGTTGAACGTTCTTTCGCTCTTACCGAGGGTTTCGCTTTGAGCGAAGCCCTCGGTAAGAGCGAAGCCCCCGGTAGGAGCTGCGGTATGGTTTACCTTCACCATTACATGAAAATGGTTTGGCATTAAACACCATGCCAATATATCGGCATATGGAGTTATGTACGTTTTTAATTTTCGTGTAAAATAATGGTAATTCTCACGTGTAAAGAAAATTTTTTGTTTGTTGTTTCCCTGGTTATAAATGTGATACAGGGAACCTTGTTCGAATTGCATGGGTCGTGTAGTTTCAGGTAAACTTACGAATTTTGCTGCAATTGAGGGCTTCGCTAATAACGAAGCCCTCAATTCTTAAACAGAAAGCCCTCTCTTTGGGAAAAGAGAGGGCGCCGTTTTCAAAAAAACGGAGTAACAGAACTATAATAATGACAAATTTTGTTCTTCAGGGTTTCGCTACTAGCGAAGCCCTCAATAAAATAAATTACACACCTATAAACACGGTTTCGTTTTCAATTTTAACCGGGTACGTTTTTATGGTATACTCGTCGCCAGACAGGCATTTGCCTGATTTTAACGAGAAGGTTTTTTTATGGAACGGACAGGCCACTTTGGGTTCGTCTCCTTCAGTACCCGTCATTCCACGCGACAGTGCTTGCTGCCCGCGGTGGGGGCACATGTTATCGGTAGCATACCATTGGTTTTCATCGGCAAAATAGTACACGGCTATTTGTGTCCCGTTAATTAATACGGCGCGACCGCCATCTGCCTCAAATGCGCTTACCGGGGCGGCTTCCACCCATGTTGTATCTGTTGCTATATCTTGCATTGCTTTTGATTTATTTATGTTTTCTGATTCAGTTTTCCGCCATTATGCCGGCTCACTAACTTTTTCTGCTGTTACAATTTCGTCCCAGTTTGCCGGACGTTTTTGGTCACGCATTGGCACAAATTTGATGGAGTCGTCGGTGGCACCAGCATTCACAAACGGACGGAATTTCTTCAATTGTTCAGGGCTTTCCACCACGCTGCGCCATTCACACTGGAACGTATCAATGATTTTTTGCATGTCGGCTTCCAGCTCTTCGCCTAGTCCCAACGAATCTTCAATTACAACTTGTTTCAGGTAATCGAGGCCTCCATCGAGTTGTTCCAGCCATTTAGCGGTACGCACCAACGGACCGGCTGTACGCACGTAATACATCAGGAAACGGTCCAGGTATTTGATACAGGTATCTTCATCAATATCGGTGGCAAAAAGCAAGGCATGTTTAGGGTTAGCTCCCCCATTTCCACACACATACAGGTTGTAGCCTTTTTCGGTGGCAATAATTCCGAAATCTTTACCCCGGGCCTCTGCACACTCACGTATACAACCTGAAACCCCGCCTTTTAATTTGTGTGGTGAACGTAAACCTTTGTAACGCTCTTCCACCTTAATGGCAAAGGATACAGAATCCTGCTGGCCGTAACGGCACCAGGTGGAACCTACGCAACTTTTTACCGTACGCAGGGATTTTCCATACGCATGGCCACTTTCAAAACCGGCATCGATTAATTCTTTCCAGATAAGGGGCAATTCCTCCACACGAGCGCCAAACAAATCAATGCGCTGGCCACCTGTAATTTTGGTATATAAATCGTATTTTTTCGCGACCGCTCCAATGGCAATCAGTTTATCGGGGGTAATTTCACCACCCGGTATACGGGGCACCACCGAGTATGTTCCACCTTTTTGAATGTTGGCTAAAAACTTATCGTTCGAATCCTGAATGGTGGAGTGTTTGGTGATAAACTCGTTCCAGATGCTGGCCAGCAAAGATGCTGCTACCGGTTTACAAAGTTCGCACCCTTTGCCTTTCCCGTACTTTTTAAGCAATTCAGGATAGGTTTTAATTCCACCAATTTTTATTAAGTCGAACAATTCCTGGCGGGTATAATCAAAGTGCTCACAAATTACCTTTTTTACCACCTTACCACTTGCGGCAAGTTTTGCGGTAAACAGGTCGTCGAGCATAGGCATACAACCGCCACAACCGGTACCTGCTTTGGTACATTTTTTTATTTGGCCAACATTGGTTATTTCGTGCTCGTCAATTGCTTCTACCAAACGTTTTTTAGTAACGTTTTCGCAGGAACAAATAACCGCTTCATCCGGCAAATCCAGTACACTAATTTCCATGCCACCGCCTTCAATGCCACTCATCACCATACTCTCGGGTGCGGCAGGTAATTTAAGTGCCGATTTGTAGGTTTGAAACAGCATGTTGTAGTCGCTGGTGTCTCCCACTAAAATTCCACCCAACAGCCGCTGCTTGTCTTCCGACACAAATATTTTTTTATACAAGCCATTGGTTAGGTTCTGGTAAACAATGGGTTTTGCCCCATCGGTTTGTCCAAATGCATCGCCAAAGCTGGCTACTTCAATGCCAATTAGTTTAAGCTTGGTGGATAAATCGGCTCCATCAAACGTTTTATCGTCACCAGCCAGGTTGCTGGCGGTAACTTCGGCCATGTCGTAACATGGGGCTACCAATCCCCAAATCATTCCGTTTGAAAGGGCACATTCTCCAATGGCAAAAATATTGGGATCGCTGGTTTGATTTTTATTATCGACCACAATTCCTCCGCGCGGCCCAACCTCCAAACCGGCTTTTGCAGCCAGCTCATCGCGGGGTTTTATACCGGCAGAAACCACCACCATATCCACCTCCAGGGTAGTTTCGTCGGCAAATTCCATGGCCTCTACCTTACCGTTTCCGGCAATTTGTCGGGTACTTTTACTCAGTAGAATTTCCAGGTCAAGCTTTTCCAGTTCGGCCTGTAACATTTGAGAACCGGCATCATCAAGCTGACGTGGCATCAGTCGGGGGGCAAATTCCACCACCGCAGTTTTAAGGCCATCGTCCATAACCGCCTTGGCAGCTTCCAGTCCCAGCAATCCACCCCCAATAACTGCTGCTTTTGTTGCCTTGGGAATGTAGGCTTTTATGGCTTCCAGGTCTTCGATGGTACGGTATACAAAAACGCCTTCTTTGTCAATACCGGGTATGGGCGGTACAAAGGCACTTGAACCGGTAGAAAGTATCAGTGTGTCGTAGGCATAGGCCTTGCCATCCTGTGCAGTTACCTCCTTTTGTTCCCGATTGATTTCTACAATTTTGGCACTGGTAAGCAGGGTAATGTTGTTTTCTTCGTACCAGGTACGTGGTGCCAGTTTCAAATCGTAAATGGAGGTACCGGTATAATAATCGGTCAGGTGTACACGGTCGTAGGCGGCCCATGGTTCTTCACCAAAAACAATAATTTCGTACTTCTCTCCTAATCCTTTTTCCACGAATTTTTCGCAGAACTTGTAGCCGGTCATCCCATTTCCAACTACAATTAATTTTTGTTTTTTGGTATCCATTTTCTCTGTTTTTTCTAGTTCTGTTAATTTTTGACCGTATGGTGATATCTCTGTGCTGCAACAGCGCTTATGGGGTATCGTTTGGTTGTGCCGCAAACATCATTTTTGGCATTTGTATGGCTTTAAACGTATTTTTTTCGGCTCCGCATGTAGCACAGCAGAATGTACGGGGTAGGTTGGCAAATGCGGTTCCTGCGGGCACGTTGCTCTGCTCCTCGCCAAAGCGCGGGTGGTAAATGCTCAGGCAGTCGGAACATTGAAAAACCTCATCGGTTTCCACCACGGCATCCTCTACCTTTTCTTTCTTTTTAACCGTTTGCTGGTTCAACTTCAGGTAAAAACGCTTGCTTAACTCAATAAGCACGTTGTAAATTTCTTTACGGGAGATGTTTTCGCTAACCTTTTCGTATTTCCCGCTTTTTGTTTGAAAATCGGCTGCAATCCAAATGGTATAATCGTTGAGCAAAGGAATGTTGAACCGGTTCAGAAAATAGCGTTCTTCCAAGATTACCGATGCGATGGGAAAGCTGTCTTTGCCAATGGCAAAGGTGAGTCCAAAGGTTCGAATGTCACGCTTATCCATTTCGCGCACAATGCTTTGCTTGAGTTTCAGAGCACTCTCAGAGCCGTATGGGAGGTGCCAGAACAAATCAAACGACGAATGCCGCATGTTTACTCCGCGCCGACCGGTGAGTTGTTCCCACAACAGGCGATCGGCCCGGTTAATGTCTTTTACCAGAAAAGATTTCCAGGGTGTAATGCTTAATCGGGCAATGCCACAACGCAGACACAATTCACACACCTCTTCCAGAAAACTGATCAGGTATTTGTTGTTTCTCCAGTAAAAACCAGCCCAATACTTGGTACTGCCATACATCAGGTTAAACCCTTCGTAATATTCGGGCATTACCTCGGCATCGGGGATAGATTCCGACGCCTCCTGGTATTTGAATGGAGCGGCCGCTTTGGTATCGTCAAACCAGGTGGCGAAGTCCCGGTTTTCTTTGTAGTAGCTTTCAAGGGTGTACACCAGCTTGGCAATGTCATCCTGGTGTACCAGCGCCGGCCAAATGGTCATGTCCTTACCCTGTAAATTTTTAATAACCAGGTGCCAGTACAGCTCTTGTTCAGAGGCGATAAAATTTAGGTGTCCACCGTAGTTGGGTACCAGGTTTTGTTTGGCATCCACAATGTTTACTTTTATGGAAACTGGTGCATTGAACTGTTCCAAAATACTGATAAAAGTACTGGCTCCCAGCCAATACGTAGAAGGTTGAATATCGTAGGCCGGGAATGACGAAACGATGTTTTGCGCTACCGCCTTGCCGTTTTTGTCCCACTCAAATTCAAAGCCGTTTTCTTTCAGCTTTTTTTCCACCTCCGCTTTTTTGGAGGGAAACACGTCCAAAATTACCTGCTGCCGCGAACCAAATCCAATGGTTTCGTTGCCACTTTCCTTGGCAATGCCGGTAAGCAACATCAGGTACGATGGGGTTAAAATTCCCCCCTTCACCAAAATATATAGGCGTTGTTTTTGCTTAGACATGGATTTGTTTGTTTTTGGTGGATTCTTCAAAAATGGCCTGTACTTCGGGCTTGCAGCTTCCGCAGCCCAGGCCTGCGCCGGTAGCTTTACAAAGCGATGCCATATCGGTAAGCCCCTTGGCCAGTTCGTCTTTTAAATTCCCCTCGCCCACGTTATTGCACGAGCACACCACCTTGCCTTTTACCGGCGTGGCTTTTTGTCCGCTACGCAGCAAGGTTAGTCGCTTGGATGATAACTCCAGGCGAGATTCTATCAGGGTTTTAAACTCGGCAAATTCGTTTTTGTCGCCCATTAAAATGGTACCAATTAAACGATCGCGGTGGATAATGCATTTTTTGTAATAGCGTGAGCGCTTATCGATAAACAGAATTTCTTCGTAGGCTTCGTCTTCCGGGGTATTTACAAAACCGATGGAACACAGTTCAATGCCCGGAAACTTCAATATGTTCATGCCTACCGAACCTTCGTACACCACTGAATCGTCACCACTTAAATAGCGGGCTACAATGCTTGCCTGTTGTTCGGCAGCAGCGGTAATGCCATACATTTTGCCCTCAAATTCGGCAATTTCACCTATGGCAAAAACATCTTTGGCAGAGGTTTCGAGGTGCGCATTTACCACCACACCACGCTTCAGTTGCATTCCGGCATTTTCGGCCAGTTCCACATTGGGTTTTGTACCAATGGCGTACACAATGGCTTGTGTATTGAATTTCCGACCTGATTTTAAATCAATTTCAAAACTTTCGGTTCTGGTTTTAACGTAGCGCTCAATTTCGTCGTTCAGGTAAAGATCAATGCCTTTTTCAGCAATGCTTTCACCCAATAACTCGCTGGAGAGTTTATCCAACTGCTTGTCCATTAAACGACTGTTTCGGTGAATAATATTCACTTTTATGCCGTATTCAATTAAGGAACTGGCAATTTCCAAACCCAGCAGCCCCCCTCCAACGACCGTTACATTGTTCCGGTTTTCAAGGCTTTCTCTCAGGCGATCCGCATCGTGACGATCACGTATGGTATAGGTGGATTTATAGTCGATATTCACTCCCTTTGGCACATTGGGACGCGAACCGGTACACATAATTAACTTGTCGTAACTGTGCTCATTGCCACCATTATCCACAATGCGTTTGGCAGCGGTATCCACCTTTAAAATTTCCTTTTGGGTATGTAGTTGGATGTTCCAGGTTTGCAGGTCGGCTGCGTTGTGTTTTTGGATTCCATCCCACGATTTGTGCCCGGTTAAATATTCGGGCAATAAT
>JAUIMD010000097.1 GCA_030433225.1 Bacteroidia bacterium | reverse complement strand
CCGGGCCAAAGCCCTACAATTTGAAGAAAGCTTTACAAAACAACTTTCTGACTTTGCCGAAAAAAACGGTTTTGAGTATACCGGCCATTATTTGGGGGAGGAAGTACAGCAAAAAGTACGCGACCGCATTGGAAATGCCATGCTGCATTACCGAAACATGCAACAACCCGGAATGGATCGATTGGGCCTCAGTATTAAAGGCGCAACCATTACGGCCAAAAGCTTAAGCAGTGCAGCCAACCAGTATGGCAAGCGCAAACGTTTGAGTGAGCTTTTTGGCATTAGTGGCCAGAACATGAACTTTGAAGACCGAAAATGGATTGCAGGCTGGCACAGCATTTTGGGCGTGAACCATTTTTGCCCTCACCTGACGCTTTACAGCATGAAAGGGGCCCGAAAACGGGATTATCCTCCTACTTTTTCGTACCAGCAACCGTATTGGAATTACAATAAAAAAATTGAGGATTACCTGGGCCGTATCGCGTACGCCACCACCGTTGGCGAGTATGCGCCGCAATTGCTGGTCATTCATCCGTTGGAGAGCGAGTATATTAAAAGCACCACCGACGGAGAATTTACCAGCGGTATAAATGCAGTTTTAGATGCCCTGCAGGCAGCACATTACGATTACGATTTAGGCGACGAACAAATTATAGCCGACATTGCCCAACTCAACGGAAACCAATTGCAAATCGGTAGAATGCATTATCAGCATGTTTTACTTCCGGATATGATTTCCATCCGTCAATCCACCGTTGACCTCCTTTTGGAGTTGCACGAGAAAGGTGGAAAAATCATAAACACCGGCAGGTTTCCTGCTTTTGTGGATGGAAAAGAAAACCGGGCAGCCTTGCAGGCTCTGATGGACGTCACCCTTGATATACCAACTGAAAAACTGGTGTCAACTTTACCCGGGCACTTTGCGCCACAGGTTCAGTTGAGTGGAAATGGAAGTGACGAGGTGTGGACCCAAACACGGGTAGTGCCAAACGGAAAACTGGTACAATTCTATAACTCCTCCCATACCCGCCCCATTACGTTTACCATTAAAGCTGATTTTCCGGGCGAAAACCTTGTATTGTGGAATCCCGGAAATGTTTCCTGCTCTGTTCCGGAAACCGCTCCGGATGGAGGCTATCAACTGACCATACAACCTTCTTCCACCCTTTGGTTAACTTCGGGCATTTTGAGTAAGGAAGCGCAGCTTGAGGAAACCCCTCCGGTTTTCACGTCGGGTGCGCAACGAGACACCTTGCTTGTCCTGGATAATACATGGAAAGGCATGCGCCTCAACCCCAATGCAATTACATTGGATTTTGCCACCTATTCTACCGATCATGGCAAAACGTTCAGCAAACCCGAGCCTGTCATTGGCATATTCAACCGCCTTTCTGAACGGAGGTATTACGGTCCCCTTACGCTACGCTACCCATTTACGGTGCAGGATATGCCTACACAATGTAACCTCGTGGTGGAACAGCCTGAGATGTACACTTCCATAAAGGTGAATAACCGCGATTATAGCTTTAAAAACAATGGATTTTATGTAGACCATACGTTTCAAACTTCCAATGTGCTGCCACACTTAAAAAAGGGAAAAAACACCATAGAACTTTCTTTGAACTTTGAACCCATTGTGGCCGAAAGTGAACAACCTGCCAAACGTTATGGCACCGAAATAGAAAGCATTTACCTGATTGGTGATTTTGCAGTAAATGGTGAGGTTACCTCCACCTACGACACTCAAAAAAACCGGACACAAAATTTCCAGCCTCGCCCGGTGCACAACTACGAAACCTTTACCATTGCAAAGGAAAAAACAGAATTTAATGGCAACCTGGCCATAGAGGGCTACCCCTTTTATGCCGGAAGTTTTGTGCTCACGCAAAACATACAAATGCCGGCACCGGATACGGGCCAAGCGTACTATTTGGAGTTGCCCAATTGCGAAGCCATCGTTTCTATTGTTAAAATTAATGGGAAACTTGCAGATTCACTCACCTGGGCGCCGTATGCTACAGAAATTACCCCATTTTTACAGGCCGGAAACAATACGGTAGAAATTACACTGGTAAATTCATTACGCAACCTGCTGGGGCCGCATCACCATCAAGGGGGTGAATTGGAGAAAGTGGGGCCCCGAAGTTTTACCGGTTCAGGCGGATTTCCGGATGGAAGGGGAGAAAAAGACTGGTACGATTTACGAATACAAAAAAAGCCAACCGCCATTTGGACGGATACCTACCATTTTATTCCTTTCGGATTTATTGAAAATGTGCAAATAACAACAAACACCAACTAATATGTTTAAAAAATTAACGCCCTTCATTTTAGTAACAGCTTTCATGGTCACCGGTTTTTCGTGCTCTTCTTCCTCCCAAAAAACGGATGAAAAGTGGAGCATTAAAATGGCCGATGCCATTATGCAGCGCTACGATTCGCTGGCGTATTACAACGGCAGAACCCGTGCAGGATGGTCGTACGACGTGGCACTTCTTGGAACAGCCATTGACAAACTGGGATCGGTCGATCAGAAATACTCCAAATACATGGAGGCATACATCGACATGCAGGTGGACGACAGCGGCCACATTGAACGGTATAAATATGAGACGTATAATGTGGATATGATTCGTCCGGCATGGAACCTCCTCACCTTATACAAACGAACCGGAAAAGAGAAATATGCATTGGCCATTCCTCAATTTCTGCAACAATTAAAAGAGCACCCAAAAACCACGACAGGTGGATATTGGCATAAGCAGCGCTATCCGTACCAAATGTGGCTGGATGGGGTTTATATGGTTGAACCTTTTTTGGCTGAATACGCCCACGATTTTAACGAACCACATTATTTCGACGAAATTGCCCACCAGATAACCCTGATTTACGAAAAAACCGTAGACCCCAATATCGGCCTGCTGTACCATGCCTGGGACGAAAGCAAAGAGCAACGCTGGGCTAACCCGGAAACAGGCCAGTCGCCCCATTTCTGGAGCCGTGCCATGGGATGGTACCTTATGGCCATTGTGGATGTGCTGGATTATTTCCCGAAAGACCACCCTCAACGTCAGGAGTTAATTGATATTTTAAACCAAACCAGCGCTGCTTTAGTAAAGGTGCAGGATGCGCAATCGGGCTGCTGGTACCAGGTGTTAGACCTGGGTGGAAAAGAAGGCAATTACCTGGAAGGATCGGGTACTGCCATGTATACCTATGCGTTTGCCAAAGGAGTAAAAAACGGGTACCTCCCCGAATCGTACCTCGAGGTGGCCAACAAAGCATTTGACGGAATGCTGAACACCTTCATTATAACCGATGAAGACGGGCTACCCAGCATGATTCAAATCTGTGGTTCGTGTGGCTTAGGTGGAAAACCCTACCGCGATGGATCGTATGAATATTACATCACCGAAAAAATAGTAAAAAACGATTGCAAAGGAGTGGGTCCGTTCATTCTCGCAGCAATTGAGCTCAATAAATAATCCCAAAAAAAGCAACCTTACACATGTTTTTTAAAAATACTATGACCAAGGGACTACTCCTGTTTTGTGGGTTGGCCCTTCAAGTCCACCTGTTGGCTGAAAGCCGCAAAATTGTGATTTCCGAATTTATGGCCATCAACACCTCCATACTTCAGGATGAAGAAGGAGACTACGTGGATTGGATTGAACTACACAACCCCGGCGACAGTGCCATAAATTTGCTGGGGTGGTTTCTTACCGACAAGGCAGATAACCTTGATAAATGGATGCTTCCGAACGTAACGCTGAAGCCCGACCAGTACCTTGTGGTATTTGCCTCCGAAAAGGACCGATTTGACCCGAAAGAGCCGCTGCATACGGATTTTAAACTCTCAGGATCGGGAGAATTTCTGGCACTGGTTGAGCCCGGAGGTGTTGAAATATCGCATAGTTTTGGCGATTTTTACCCGGCACAAACCCAGGACGTTTCATACGGGTTGTACCATGGGCAGGAGGTTTCGTTTTACCTTCCAACCCCCGGTGCTCCCAACGCACTGGCCGATCAGCCGGTGCCTCCGCTGTTCAGTCATTCGCGCAATTTTTATACAGCCCCCTTTCAATTGGAGCTGACTTCCGTTGCCAGTGGCAAAATCTATTACACCACCGATGGTACCATACCTTCCGCAGCACAGGGAACCTTGTACCAAAACCCGATTGAAATAAATGCCAATACCCCTGTTAGCGCCATTATGGTGAGTGATGCCGGGGTAAGCAGCGAGGTGGTTACCCATACCTATTTATTTGTGGATAAGGTCGTAACGCAGCCGAACAATCCGGCCGGTTATCCATCCGAATGGAGCCCCTTCAAATTTAAAAACGAAAACGCCCCTGCCGATTACGAGATGGATCCGCAGGTATGCAACAACCCCGCCTACAAAGATCTGATGGGTGATGCCCTCAAAGCCATTCCCACCCTTTCGTTGGTTACCAACCCCGGATATTTCTTCTCGCACGAGCGCAGCAACGAAAATGGGGGCATATACATATACACCGGCAATACTGGAGCCGGCTCCCTCGGCATTGGCTGGGAACGTCCCGTTTCCATGGAATTTTTCGATCCAAACAGTCACAAAGAATTCCAGGTAAATTGTGGGGTATTGTTGCATGGTGGAAACAGCCGCGTTCCCGACAACAGTCAAAAACACTCGCTACGCCTCTCGTTTAGAAGTCAATACGGACCATCAAAACTAAAATTCAACTTTTTTGAGGATAACAGTGCGACGAATGAATTTAATGCGCTGGTTTTAAGGGCCGGCTATAACTATTCATGGCTGAAAAACGATCCCGAGCAACGCGAAAATGCGCAATACCTGCAAGATCCTTTTGCCAAAGAAACGCAGTTAGACATGGACCGCCCTGCTGCACATCAGCGCATGGTTCACCTGTACATTAACGGCTTGTATTGGGGAATTTACAACGTATCAGAAAAACTCACCAACGACTTTATGGCCTCTTATCTGAAAGGAAAAGAAGAGGAGTTTGATGTGGTAAAAGACCATGCGGGTATTGTTGATGGCGAACGCAACGCCTGGGATCGCCTGATGGGGCAGGTTGCCCGAGGCTTGAGCGACAATGCCAGTTACCAGAAAGTACAGGGGAAAAATCCTGATGGAACAGAAAACCCCAACTATGAAAACCTGTTGGATGTGGATAACCTGATTGATTATATGCAGGTGCACATGTACATGGGCAATGAAGATTGGGACCACAACAACTGGATAGCTGCCCGTAACCGGGTGGATAATAATGCCGGTTTCCGCTTTTTTAGCTGGGATACCGAAACCTCCATGACCGATATCAGGGCGAATATGGCCAACGAAAATAACGATGGCAACCCCAGTGAAATATACCAACAGCTACGCAAAAACAGTGAATTTAAATTGCTGTTTGCCGACCATATTCAGGAGAATTTCTTTAACGGAGGCCCATTAAGCCCCGAGGCTACTGCGGCACGCTACAACCGGCTTGCCCAGCAATTGGACTTGCCCATTATTGCGGAATCTGCCCGTTGGGGCGATTACCGAAAAGATGTGCATGTGTCGGACAAAGACCAGATACTTTATACCCGCAACGAACATTGGTTTCCGAAAAAAGAAGCCTTACTGAACGATTATTTCCCACGCCGTTCGTCCATTGTGGTACAACAGTTTAAATCGCTGGGCTTGTTTCCATCGGTAAATGCTCCTGAGCCCAGTCATCCGGCAGGCGATTACAATCAGGCCATAAGCCTTACACTAACCACCAATGCCGGTGACATTTATTATACCCTCGATGGCACCGACCCTCGTGAAGAAATCAGCTCCGCAATTAAACCGGTTGCAGTTAAATATAACGGTGCCATCCTTTTAGCTGAAAAAACGAAACTTCGGGCCAGGGCAAAATCCGGCTCCACATGGTCGCCTTTATTAAAAGCCAAGTACGATTTTGATGGTGTTACGCCAATTGAAGATGCACTGGTACATGAAGCCACCGTAGGCAACTTCCCTAACCCGTTCCATGCGCAAACCAGTATTCGGGTGAACTTGCCGGCTTCAGGACAGGTAAGCATCCAGGTGTATAGAATGGAAGGCAAATTGTTGTCGCAGGTATTTAGCGGAAAACTCACCGAAGGAGAGCACCTGTTTCCATGGACGGCTCCAACCGAAAAAGGAGTTTACCTGTACAAAGTGACGTATAACAACCGCAACTTTGTGGGAAAAATGATACAACAGTAAAGCACCCGTAAACATGTCTGAAAAGCATATTATTGCCATAGACCAAAGCACATCGGCCACCAAGGTGATGCTCTTTAATGCCCGGGCAGAACTGCTGCATCGCGTAAGCATTGCACACCAGCAGTTTTACCCGCAAACCGGCTTTGTTGAGCACAATGCCGTGGAAATTTACGCCAACGTATTGGATGGAATAAAACAATTGCAAAAAGCCACCGGCATTTCTGCCAACGATGTGGCCTCCATTGCCATTACCAACCAGCGCGAAACGGCGCTTATATGGGACAAAACTACGGGATTACCCGTGGCCAATGCGGCAGTTTGGCAATGCCAGCGTGGAGCAACGATGTGTAAAGAAATGTTGGCCACCGAATGGAAAGACAAAATAAAGTCCAAAACCGGCTTGCTGATTGACCCTTACTTTTCGGCTACCAAACTGAGCTGGATGCTCAAAAATACACCCGGGATTTCGGCAAAGGCTAAAAACGGAGAGCTGATGGCAGGCACCATGGATAGCTGGTTGCTTTATAAACTCACGGGTGGCAAAGTGCATGCAACGGATTATTCCAATGCCTGCCGTACCATGCTGTTCAACATCCACACCCTGCAATGGGACACGGAAATAATCCAACATTTAGGGCTTGAATCCATACAATTGCCTGAAGTAAAATTCAGTGACGAGATTTTTGGAACAACGGATATCCCTGAAATTTTCGAGCAACCCATTCCTATTTCAGGGCTCATAGGCGATTCGCATGGCGCATTGTTTGGCCAAAACTGCTTTAAAACGGGCATGGCTAAATCCACGTATGGCACCGGCTCCTCCATGATGATGAACATTGGACAGG
>JAUIMD010000096.1 GCA_030433225.1 Bacteroidia bacterium | reverse complement strand
GTTGCTGAAACCTTCCGGACCTCCATGCAGGCTGTTAGGTTCATTGTTTATGGGCAATTGATAGTGTTTACCGTCAATACTGAACTGGCCGTTTTTTATCCGGTTGGCAAATCGTCCGCAGGTGGCACCGTAATACGGCATGCCTTTAATCCACTCATCAATGGTGTTGTATCCCTGGCAAATGTCAGCAAAGTTTCCTTCGCGGTCCGGAGCCCAAATGCTCACTATTTTTGCCCCAAAGTTGGTGATTTGTACCACCATACCCGCTTTGTTTTTTAATGTAAACAAGCCAACTTCTTTCCCTTTAAAATTGGTTTTAAACGATTTGTCGCTAATCATATTCATTTTATATTACGTATTGATGGGTTTGCCGCAGCCCGTACCTTACAGCAAATGCGTGTTTTTTTAAAGTGTGTAAAAGTATTAAATCCTACCTGATAATAAAGCCCTTGAAGTACGAAAAAAACAACCAAACGTGTGGTTTTACTTTTCAGGTTCTTATTTTTGCAAACCCGCATAAACATCTCGTTTTCATAAATAACAGGTAAGAATTGGTCAGTTATTTTAAATAGTGTATTTTCTATTTTGCAGTATTGAATTTAAGTGTTATGTTTACACTCTATTTTTGGAAAATTAACATTTCTGAATGTAAAATAATTCAATTATTTTGGGGGCTGATTTGGGCGGAACATCTAAAAAATCAAATAAATCTCATAAAAATTAAATACTTAAAAAATGAATGCTGGATTTACTACAGTTGATTACATTATTTTTATCGGTTATGCGATAATTATTGTAGGGCTGGGGTTGTATCTTTCCCGTGGAAAAGAAGGGAAAGAGGAAGACTCCAAAGATTATTTTCTTGCAGGAGGAACCCTATCCTGGTGGGCAATCGGAGCCTCTTTGATTGCTGCCAACATTTCGGCTGAGCACTTTATCGGAATGTCAGGTTCCGGTTTTGCCATTGGCCTTGGAATTGCCGCCTACGAGTGGCTGGCTGCCATCACCCTTATATTGGTGGCCAAGTTTTTACTTCCCCTGATGATTGACAAGAAAATTTACACCATGCCCCAATTTGCCAAAGAGCGTTATGGTGCTGGCGTGAGCTTTTTCTTTTCTTTCTTTTGGTTGTTGGTGTATGTATTTGTAAACCTTACCTCCGTAGCCTGGCTGGGAGCGTTGGCCATGGAGCAAATCCTGGGAGTGCCAATGGCATATGGCGTGCCCGGCCTGTTGGTTTTTGCCGGTATTTATTCCATTTACGGTGGATTGAAAGCCGTAGCATGGACCGATGTAATTCAGGTGATTTTCCTTGTTGGAGGTGGCCTTATTACCGCATTTTTTGCCCTTGATGCCGTAGCAGGAGATTCCGGTTCGGCGTTTGAAGGATTTAAAATTGTACTTTCCAAAGTGCGCGAAGTACCTTCTGACCTGCACTTTAATATGATTATAGAAGAAGGGGTGAGCCTAATTCCTGATGGAATGGGGGGAACGAAAGATCCATTTATCGATCTGCCAGGTTTGGCCGTAATTTTTGGTGCCATGTGGTTGACCAACATTGGTTATTGGGGTTTTAACCAGTACATCATTCAAAAAGGGTTGGCAGCTAAAAACTTAAAAGAAGCCAAACGCGGACTGATTTTTGCCGGATACCTGAAAATTCTTATCCCCATCATCGTTATTGTTCCGGGTATTACTGCCTTTGTAATGTTCAATCACCCTGACTTAAGCCAAACTGTAGAAGGCCTGCAGGGATCCATCGACAAGGCCGACCAGGCTTATCCCTGGTTGTTGAGAAACTTTGCACCGGTGGGGATTCGCGGCCTCGCATTTGCTGCACTGGTAGCGGCCGTGGTTTCTTCCCTGGCCTCCATGCTTAACTCAACATCCACCATTTTTACGCTGGATATTTACCGCGACCATATCAACAAAGAAGCTTCAGAAAAGAAATTGGTAACCGTAGGACGGATTACTGCTTTTGTGGCGCTGGTAATTGCGATGATCTCTGCCAAACCTTTGTTGGGTGGATTGGATCAGGCATTCCAGTACATTCAGGAATACACCGGGTTTATTTACCCTGGCGTTGTAGTGGTATTTGGTATGGGACTATTGTGGAAACGTGCCACCAACCGTGCGGCGCTGTGGACCACCATTATTACAATCCCACTGGGCATCCTGTTTAAAGTGGCTTTGCCCGAACTTCCGTTCATTATCCGTATGGGATATGTTTGTATGATTTTGATTTCCACCGCCATGGTAATTACCCTGACCGATAAGCACCAGGTACCTGCTGCTCCATTGTCCGATAAAAACCGTAAAAACCTTCAAAAAGGGGGTAAAGTGGCTGCTGCCATTGCGGTGATTACATTGGTAACCGGTTTGCTATGGGGAACAGATTTATTTGGAATGAGCCTGCGTAACATCGGGTTCCACTCCATCTTCCTGATGACTTTCTTATTGGGCTTTGTATCCGTGATTTTATTTACCAATGCCAATAGCGATAAGATGGACAACAAGTCGTACGAATACGATCCAACCCTATTTAAAACCGATAAAACATTCTTTATTGGTGCCATGGGTATTGTGTTGATCATTATTGTTTTATACGCTATTTTCTGGTAGAAAACTTCAATAGGAATGACGCATTATTCAGGATACGACCGGTTTAACATTGCCGTAGATTGCATCATTTTCGGATTTGATAATGAAGGTTTGAAACTTCTTTTGCTGAAAAGGAGTTTCGAACCTGCCAAAGGAAAATGGTCATTGATGGGCGGTTTCCTGAAAGAAGAAGAAAGCCTGGATGACGCAGCAGCCCGCGTATTGGAAAACCTTACCGGACTGCAGAATGTGTACATGGAGCAATTGGCCGCCTTTGGCGATGTAGGGCGTGACCCCGGTGACCGCGTAATTTCTGCGGCCTACTTTGCCCTTATTAACATCGACGACTCTGACCGTGCACTGGTGGAAAAACACAACGCCCATTGGGTATTGTTTAAGGAGGTTCCTGATTTGATTTTCGACCACAACGCAATGGTGATACGAGCCTTGAAACGCCTGCGCAGAAAGGCCGCAACGGAGCCTATAGGCTTTAACCTGCTGCCCGAGAAATTTACCCTTACACAATTGCAGCGTATGTACGAGGCCGTATTTCAGCACGAGCTGGACAAACGGAATTTCCGTAAAAAAATTCTGCAGATGAACGTGCTGGAGAAACTGGAAGAAAAAGACAAGGAATCGTCTAAGCGGGGAGCCTACCTGTACTGTTTTAACGAGCAAAAATACCACGATCTGATAAGTGAGGGATCGACCTTTGGTATTTGAACGTAATTGCGGGAAGGAAGGCAGCTCAGGCAAACAGGCGCGGCTTATGATTTGAATAGAATTGACAAGTTTAAAAACATGAAAGAGGATTTAAAAGAAATCGTTTTTAAAGCGAACATAGATTTAGTGAAGCATGGATTGGTAATTTTTACCTGGGGAAATGTGAGTGCTATCGACAGAGAGAGTGGAATTGTGGTGATTAAACCCAGTGGTGTGGAATACGATGTGATGAAGGCCTCCGACATGGTGTGCATCGATTTAGACGGAAACGTACTGGAAGGCAACCTGAAGCCTTCGTCCGATACGGCCACCCACCTTGAATTATACAAGGCATTTCCTGAAATTGGAGGAATCGTACATACACATTCTACTTATGCCACAGCTTGGGCACAGGCCGGAGTTGGTATCCCCAACATTGGTACAACACAGGCCGACTATTTTGCAGCCGATATCCCCTGTACCCGTCAAATGACCGAAGAAGAGGTGTTTGGTGAAAAAGGCTATGAGCTGGAAACCGGTACCGTAATTATTGAAACGTTTAAGGATAAGAACCCCAATGAAATTCCCGGAGTTTTGGTGCACAACCACGGTCCGTTTTCGTGGGGTAAAGATGCGCACGATGCCGTACACAATGCTGTGGTAATGGAACAATGCGCCAAAATGGCCTCCATATCTTTGGCGGTTAATCCAAACCTGGCCATGAACCCGCTACTCATTAAAAAGCACTATTTCCGCAAGCACGGACCGGGCGCATATTACGGTCAAAAATAACAGCAGAAAAGCCAATAAATTAAAACAATTATGTCTGATAAGAAATTTGTGATCGGCCTTGATTACGGAAGCGATTCCTGCCGATCCATCATTATTGATGCGCACACCGGTGAAGAACTGGCAACATCAGTAAAATATTATAGCCGTTGGATGGATGGAAAGTATTGTGTACCCCACAAAGACCAATACCGCCAACATCCGCTTGATTATTTAGAAGGACTGGAATACACGGTAAAAGATGCTTTGAGCAACTGCCCGGCCGGCACCGCAGAAAATGTAGTGGGAATGGCTTTTGATACCACCGGAAGTACCCCCTGTTTTACCAATAGTGAGGGAACACCACTGGCCTTAACCCCCGGGTTCGAAGAAGATCCCAATGCCATGTTTATTTTATGGAAAGACCATACCGCAGTAAAAGAAGCGGACGAAATTAACGCGTTGGCTGCAAAATGGGATGTGGATTATACCCAGTACGAAGGTGGAATTTATTCGTCGGAGTGGGTGTGGGCTAAGGCTTTGCACGTACTGCGCGAGGACGAAAAAATACGGAAAGCAGCGTATAGCTGGATTGAATATTGCGATTGGTTACCGGCCGTTATTACCGGAAACACAAAACCCGAAGAGGTGAAGCGCAGCCGTTGTGCGGCAGGGCACAAAGCCATGTGGCACGAGAGCTGGGGTGGACTTCCATCCGAAAAGTTCCTCACCACGCTGGATCCGCTTTTGGCTGGATTCCGTGACCGTCTGTTCGAAAAAACCTACGACAGCAGTGAGGTGGTAGGTACCTTAACTCCCGAATGGGCTGCCAAGCTTGGCTTGTCAGAAAATGTGAAAGTAGGTGTAGGTGCTTTTGATGCACACATGGGTGCCGTAGGGGGCGAAGTGGTGGAAAAATCCTTCGTTCGCATTATGGGAACTTCTACCTGCGATATTATGGCAGCATCGTATGCCGATGTGCAGGACAAGCTGATTCCTGGTATCTGTGGTCAGGTGGATGGATCGGTACTGCCAGGGATGGTAGGCCTTGAAGCCGGACAGTCGGCCTTTGGCGATGTATATGCCTGGTTTAAGCGATTGATTGAATGGCCTCTGCAGTTTTTGGATGATGCCGACAAAGCAGATGCCATTCGCAATAAAATTATTCCTGCTTTGGCCGATGAGGCCGAAAAGCTGGAAATTGGGGAAACCGCTCTGCTGGCTACCGATTGGATGAACGGTCGCCGTACGCCTGATGCCAACCAAAAGGTGAAAGGAACCATCACAGGCATTAACCTTGGTTCAACTGCTCCCATGGTTTTCCGTGCTTTGGTAGAAGCCACTGCATTTGGTTCAAAAGCAATTATCGACCGTTTTATCGAAAATGGGGTAGAAATCCAACAAGTAATTGCGTTAGGTGGCGTAGCCAAAAAATCCCGCTTTGTAATGCAGACCCTTTCTGATGTGTTGGGAATGCCCATTAAAGTAGTGGCCTCTGAACAAACCTGTGCTTTAGGTGCTGCTATGTTCGCGGCTGTGAATGCGGGTGTATATGCCAAAGTGGAAGAGGCACAAAAGGCAATGGGGCAAGGTTTTGAAAGTGAATACGTGCCCAATTTGGAAGCGCATGAACAATACAAAACGTATTATGCCGAGTATTTAAAATTAGGGGCGTTAACCGAAAAGGAATTCTTTTCATAAGCCCTGTTTTACAGATAAATGAAAAAGGTCGTCGTGCAGACGGCCTTTTTTGTTATACAGCGGTCCCTCAGGGGGTAAGGGGGTCTGTTCAATAGGTGTGGTGTTGAAGTTCTATCAGGACACTATCTTTCATGGTTTGATATACAGATGCTGTGTTTTTGTCCCTGATGGTGGAAAGGCGTCTCTATTTAACACGCCTTGCCGGATAATTTTTTCCCGGTATCAGATAGGTTGTATTAGGGAGATTAAGCCCTGAAGGGGCGTAAGAAGGAGCGTTCCACTATTGCAGGAACCAGCCCTATTCAACCATTTGAGGCTGTCCGCCTAAGCAAACAGCCTCAAATGGCAAAATGCGCTATAATTTAGCGTCTCAGCAGCATCGTTTTGGTGATAGATTCACTCCCTTGGTTTCCTGCTACGGTCAGGCGATAAAAGTAAACACCGTCTGCATGATTTTCGGCATTCCATTGCGTTTGGTACATCCCGGCACTGTGTCGGGAATTTACCAGCTGTGCAATTTCCTGCCCCATGGCATTGTACACCCGTAAGGTAACCGTTGCACTATAGGGCAACTGGTAAAGGATGGTTGTTAACCCGTTGGTAGGGTTGGGGTAGTTTTGTGATAGCAGTACTCCGCTTCCCTGATCTTCGTCAACAATTGGCAATGCATTGGGTTCCAGGTCATCCCGTCCGGGTGAGCCGTTCATTTCGTATGATGCACGCCAGGCCGAAGGATCGGATTGATCGCCTTCAGGGTTCAAGGCAACGGGTACCAGGGAATAACCTTCGCCATCAGCCTCTGCAGGCCACTCACCTCCATCGTTATAGCGGAACGAAATAATGGTATCGTTCGCCGGAGTATTGAGTTTAAGCCATTCCCCGTTATTGTCCAGTTTACCACCAAATTGTCCGAAGGCAAATTGTCCGTAACGTTCGTAAAACAGTTCAGTGTTAGATGCCAGCACCACAAATTCCCCTGCACCCAACTGGGTTTCTTTCGGAAAGGTGAAGTTTATGCCATCCACAAATTCAAGGTCGCTTAAATTAAGGGTAGATGTCCCGGTGTTTTTGAGTTCAATAAACTCAAATTCGCTGCCGTTTATGGCATCTTGTGGCAGTGGATTGTAATGGATTTCGGTGATTTTTAAATCCTGGTAATCATTGGCAATTCCAAAGAATTTGTCACTTTTCGCACTCCAGGTGTTTCCAACCAAGGTGCGGGCCATTACACGAACACTCTCATTTAGAGGAATGGCACTTGTATATGCAATTGCTTTATCGCTTACCATGACCCCATTGGGAGTATCGCTGCCCAATAATGATGCGTTGATTATAAAATCAGAGCTTGAGGTTCGTAAATTGCAGGCTTGTATGGCGAGTAGGTTGTTACCCTCTTTTAACACG
>JAUIMD010000095.1 GCA_030433225.1 Bacteroidia bacterium | reverse complement strand
CCATGTTTTTAAAGGAAGCCGGTTTGAACTCTCCGAAGGAATTAATTGGCAGAAAAGAGGCGGACATGCCCTGGAGTAAGGATGTGCAGGAAATTTTTGAAAAAGATGATGCCTACATTTTACAAACAGGAGAACCACAACTTGGCTTTGAAGAAGTATTAAAATCGGACGACGACCGGGAGTTGTGGATACGGGGAAGTAAAGTACCCCTGCGCAATGCAGATGGTGCGACCATTGGTGTTTTAGGGGTATTTATTGACATAACCGACTCCAAAAAGAACGAAAGTGAGCTGTACAATGCCAACCTGAAACTGGCCGAGAACGACACGCTGAAAACCAGTTTTCTGGCCAATATCTCCCACGAAATCAGAACACCCCTCAGTGCCATCGTGGGCTTTGCCGACATGCTGGCTAAAGACCATATTCCGGCAACTGAAATTGCTCACTTTACCCGGCTTATTCAAACACAGGCCGACCACCTGTTAAAGGTTGTGTCCGATATTCTGGACATTTCACTCATCGAAAGCAATCAAATAAAACTGGAAGAACAAACCATTGATTTGGTGGAACTGGTAAACGATCAGTTTTTGATTTTAAGCCATCAGCTAAAAAATTTAAACAACGATCATATACGGGCTAAACTTAGTGTTCCAAGGCACATGCCCCACTTTTACATTAAAGGCGATAAGGTGCGTATACGTCAGGTTCTCAATAACCTGGTAGACAATGCCATTAAATTCACGCAGTTCGGTTTTATTGAGGTAGGCTTTCAGGTTAAAGACGAAAAGCAGGTACATGTTTTTGTAAAAGACAGCGGAACAGGAATTGACGAAAAGAGCAAAACCATCATTTTTGAGCGCTTCCGAAAAGGCGACCACACCTATAAAAAGCAGTTTACCGGTTTGGGACTTGGCCTGGCCATAGCCCGGGAACTTACCCAACGCATGGGAGGAAATTTATGGTTCGATAGTGAGTTGGAAATGGGATCTTCGTTTTATTTATCCATGCCTGTGGCCGAACATATTGCCGAACAACCCGAGGTGGATGTTCCCAACGAAAACTTATTGGAAAACGTGGTGTGGGAGAATAAAACCATTTTGGTGGCAGATGATGTTAAGCACATGCACCAGCTCATGCACCTGTTTTTGCGTGATAAGGGGGTTACCATTATTAATGTGATGAGTGGGGAAGAAGCGGTGGAAAAAGTGAAACAGTTCCAAAACATTGACATGATTTTTATGGACGTACAAATGCCCGGCATGGGTGGAGTGGCGGCCATGAAAAAAATAACCCAGCTGGCTCCTGATATTCCCCTGGTGGCTTTTACAGCCTATGCCATGGAGGGCGACAAAGAAAAATACCTGAAGCAGGGCTTTTGGGATTACATTTCCAAACCCATAAATCAAAAGGACCTGACGCTGTTAATGCATAAATACTGGGTGGTGGCCTCAAAGTAAGGTTAAAAACGCTCGATGCGCAGTTTTTTGTGCTTTTTGATATACCCCTTTATAATTTGTTGTATATCCCGGTTGTCAGGGTAAGGTTGAATGTACGGTTTAAGCTCAGGGGTGCCGAATACTGGGGTGCTTTTATCGTAAAAACCAAAGCCCAGGTAGGCGCCGTTTTCCACCCAAACCAGGCCCAGTTCATCGGGCGTTCGTCCTTCCTCAATAATTACCATATTGGCCGGAGCCAGAGAAAAAGAGGCCACCCATTCTTCTACCCGTAAATTGTAACTAAAGGCAAACTCCTGTCCCACACATGCCCCATTGCATTCGTTAATCTGGTGGTGAAAACAAGCTCCGCGCGTTTCGTACAGTCCACAAAGTTTTTGGCATAAGCGGTATTTGCGGCAATACACAGCAAGTTTTTCTTTGGCTTCGGCCAATGAGTCGAAACTGACCACGGGTGTTTCTCCTGCTTTAATTTTGCGAGCCTCCAGGTGCAGGTAGCCACCATCTCCTTCCTGCATAAAAATACCCGAATGTTCCATGGTGCGGCGCTGACTGCGGTTAAAAACGGGTTTTTCTACTTTTATTTCGTGTGACTCTTTTAAAAGGGCAATCAATTCACTGCCTGTAAGTTCGTAATCCACGTATGCAATTTCGGTGGTCATTACCGCTGCTTTTTTGGTGGATGCATTGCCAAGGTGGGTAAAAACGCGGGTGCGTATGTTTTTGCTTTTGCCAATGTAAATAAGGTCGCCTTTTGCATTACGGAAATAATATACCCCGCATGCTTCGGGCAAATCACGTACTTGCTTCAGGTTAAGCGCAGGGTGCAGGTTTTTTCTTTCCAGGGCATCGTAAATGGTTTTAAAGGGTACGCCGCCATTGGCTTCCAGTAAAATGTCAAAAAGTTGTGCCGTAGCAGCAGCATCGCCCAAAGCCCTGTGCCTGCCTTTTATTTGAATGCCAAAATCGCCACACAGGTTTCCCAGACTGTATGAAGCATGCCCGGGAATTAATTTGCGACTTAAGCGCACCGTGCACAATTTATTCAATTTAAAATCGTACCCCAGGTTTTTAAACTCCGTACGAATAAAATTGTAATCGAAATTAACGTTATGCGCCACAAATATATGGCCTTCGGTAAGTTGGATAATGTCTTTGGCCACTTCGTAAAAATACGGGGCATCTGCTACCATTTCGTTACTGATGCCGGTAAGTTTGGTAATGTAATACGGGATGCTTTTTTCCGGGTTTATCAGGGTGGAAAATTCGTTGGTTACCTTGGTGCCGTTGTGTGTTACAATGGCAATTTCGGTAATTTTATCGTTTGCGGGGCTGCCTCCCGTAGTTTCTATGTCAATTATGGCATACATGCAGGTTCCGGTTTATGGGGTGGAACAAAGCAGGTTAACGGTATGGCAGGCCACAAGTCCTGCTGTTTCGGTGCGCAAACGGCTTGCCCCCAAACTAATGGCGGTGGCACCTGCTTGCATGGCCAGCTCCACTTCTTCCACCGAAAAATCTCCTTCGGGACCAATTAACACCGTCAGGTTTTTGTGCGGTGCGCAAAGCTGCGCTAAGGGTGTTTTGTTGGATGGGTGGCAATGTGCAATGTACACCTCCTCCTGATGTTGGGCACTTATAAACTCTTTGAATGGCAGGATAGGGTTTAGCCGCGGCTTCCAGGCCTTAATGGACTGTTTCATGGCAGCAACAAGCACCTTTTCAAGCCGTTCTTCCTTTATTACCTTCCGTTCAGAATGAAAACTGAGGATGGGGGTAATTTCATCAATGCCAATTTCGGTAGCCTTTTCAAGGAACCACTCCAACCGATCGATGTTTTTGGTGGGTGCTATGGCTATGTGCAGGCGGTAGGGCCGTTCGGCTGCCACGTGTTCCGTTTTTAGAATGTTTAAAGCACACCGTTTGGGATTGGGCAAAGCCACCTCGGCATGGTACAGGGTGCCCTTTCCATCGGTAAGCAATACCTTGTCGCCGGCATTTACCCGCAACACACGCACGGCGTGCTTTGATTCCGTATCAGAAAGCACGTAAGCGTTGTCCTGTATGTCGGGGGTATAAAAAACGTGCACAGACGTATGTTTTTGGGTTAAAAATTGGCAATCAGTTTTACATTGAGTCTTCTTCCGGTGAGGTAATTGGGCACGGCATACGTTTGGTTGTACACATCTTTCACCCAAAAGTATGAATTCACATTGTTGATTCCCAATAAATTTAATACCTCCGCCCCAATGTAAATGTCTTTAAAATGTTTGAGGAAATTTTCTTTTCCCTCGCCGGATATTTTGCGGCTCAGCCCAATGTCAACACGGTAATAGGGAGGATATGAAAACACCATTTGAGACTTGTCGCCCGTGGGGGGTCCGGTTGGAAGTCTGCCTCCCAGGTGCATCAGCAGGTAAAGCTGATAATTGGGGTTTCCGGGAAAGTAATCCTGAAAAAACATGGAAATGTTGTAGCGCTGATCGGTGGGGCGCGGTACCCATCCGGTAACGTAGGTGGGGTAGGTCACCTGCTCTTCCGTTTTTAACAACGAGAGGGTAATCCATGAGTCCACCCCGGGAACAAACTCCCCGTAAAGGCGCATGTCAAGCCCGGTGGCGTATCCTTCCGACATGTTATCACCATAGTACCGGATGCGCACATTATCAATGTCATAAGGTATCAGGTTCGACATGCTTTTATAGTACACCTCTGAGGTAAACTTAAACGGGCGTTCCCACTTTTTAAAGTAATAATCGAGCCCTGCCACGTAATGGATGGAGCGCTGCGATTTTATGTGGGTATTTAATATTCCATCCGGATTGCGGATTTCTTTGTAAAACGGTGCCTGGTAGTAAATTCCGGCGGCTCCGCGCAGGTGTATTTTTTGCTCCCAGCTGGGGATAAATTCAAACGATCCACGCGGGCTGAACAGGGTTTCGTTGTTAAAGCTCCAATAAGCTATGCGTGCACCGCCGGTAAAGGTCCAGTTGCCATGGCCGGCTTCCAGCACATAGGTATTTTGCACGTAGGCATTAATGCGCTGTGAATTTAGGCTTACCGAACTTTGGTGGGCATTAAACAGCAATACTTCACTGTTGGAATATGGCATAGAATACCCGGCAGAATCCCGAAATTCCCACTCATTTATTTCATCGTCAATTTGTTCGTTCTGTACCTTAGCCCCCCACAGCAGCAGGTTGTTGCCAATTTCATGTATCCCTTTTACTTCGGCCGATAGTACCGATGCGTTTAACGCGTTTCGGGCATGCTGATGGTATCCACCAACCCCGATATTGGCTATGCTGTCTCCGGCGGTTCCGGTACCAATCTGGTTATCGAGGGCATTAATCCAATACTCGCCCGAAATATCAAACCGTTCCTGCTCATTGGTAACAAATGCCGTCGTAATAAACTTGAGGGAAGTTTTTTGGGTGGGGCGGTAATCCAGCGAAAGGGCTCCGGTACCGGTGGTAAAAACATCGTTTTCCCATCCATCAAAAAATACCCTGAACTGGCGGGCAATGTTCCAGGTACCAAACGAAGTGGTACGTGTTTCGGGGCGGAAACGGTATTTGTTTTGCGATACGTTGGCCAGCAAGCCTAACGACAGCTCTTCGTTGAGGCGATAGGTCATGTAGGTTTGGTAATCAAAAAACGCCGGGCGGTACTCCCCCTGGGTATCCATGGTGCCCAACAGGTATTGGTTGGTTTTGTACCGCACCCCATGTATTTGGGTGAATTTTTTGTTTTTGGAAATGGTCTCGGCATGGGCAGAGGCTCCTAAAAGGCTAACCTGCACCGAGCCGGCAAATGCTGTTGGACGTCGGTAGCGAATGTCCAGTACCGACGACATGCGGTCGCCGTATTTGGCATCAAATCCACCGGCCGAAAATCCTACCGAAGAAACCAGCGAGGGGTTAATGAAACTCAGCCCTTCCTGCTGACCAGACCGTATTAGAAACGGGCGGTACACCTCAATGTCGTTCACATACACCAGGTTTTCGTCAAAATTTCCACCCCGTACCGAGTATTGCGAGCTCAGTTCGTTATTGGTACGTACACCGGGCAGGGTCATCACCAGTCCTTCAATGGCATTGCCCGAGGCTACCGGAAGGGTCTGGCTTTTTTTGGGGTCAATGCGCTCCATGGTTACCGATTCAAACCGATCCTGGGTTACTTTTACCTCCGTAATTTCACGCGATGTTATGTTAAGCACTACATTTTGCTGGATGGAAACGCCGGTATTGTTCACCACCAGGCTTTTGCGTTCCACCCCTATGCGCGAAAAAAGAACAGTAATGGAATCGCCCTGTGGCAGTTGCAATTCATAATTTCCGTTAGAGTCGGTGGTGGTGCCCCTGATGGTATTTTTAACCACTACCGAAACCAGCTCGAGCGGTTCGTTTTCGGCATTGGTAACCTTGCCATACAATACAATACTTTTCTGGGCGTAGGCAGAAGAAAGAAACAGAACGAAAAATAAGACTGCTAGGTGTATATATCTCATGTTTTTTGGTACTCTACTCATATTGCCAACACGGGCAAATAAAAAAATAACTACTTAATGCGTGTAATATTGTATGTTACTGCACAATATTCATTTCATCAAGCAGGTATTTGGCGCCGGCAAATTTATCAATTATAAACAATACATACCGGATGTCAACACTTATATTTCTGCTTAATTGCGGTGCATAAAAGTAATCGCTTATGGCGCCTTCCCAGGCGCGGTCAAAGTTTAGCCCCACCAATTCTCCGCGGATGTTTAATACCGGGCTACCCGAGTTCCCTCCGGTTGTATGGTTGGAGGCAATAAAGCACACCGGCAGGCTGCCTTCACTTGCGTAGGGGCCAAAATTATTTTGTTGGAACAGGTCCAGCAATCGGGGGTGCACTTTGTAATCCCTCTGTCCGGTAGTTCCTTTTTCAACAATGCCCTGCTGGGTGGTAAAGGGGTTGTAACGTACACCATCTTCCGGCGAGTAACCGCTTACAATCCCATAGGTAATGCGCAGGCCCGAATTGGCATCCGGTGGTATGGCCACATTGTTGTGGTACTGCATTAATAGTTGCATGTACGTTCGATTCAGGCTATCCAACCGGGTGTTCAATAGTTTTACCTCGGGGGTTAGCCAACGGGCCTGAATGCTGGAAAACTGCCTGTTTAGCACGAATGCCATATCTTTTTCCAGGGCCGAGCTGCGCTTTTTTGCTTTCATTGTCACTAACTTTTTCAGCCGGGTACTGTCGGCGAAAAAACTGGTTTTAAAAAGTTTATCCACGTATTTTTTAATTTGGATGGAATCGGCAGGCGCAAGGTATTTCAGGTTTTCGGGGATGTATGGTTCGGGTACCTGTTGTATGTAATACGTAAGTAATCGAAACGTCATCTCTTTATCCGTAGGTGCATCCATTGCATTAAAATGGAGTTGTGCATTGCGCATAAACGCGTGAAGTTCCTTATTTGCCGCTGAATCTGTCAAATGGTTTACCTTGGGAAAGGTACCGGCAAAGCGTACAGTTTCCATTCCGTTTTTACCGGTAAGCTCCACAATAAGCCGGTTCGGGATGTAAGCTTTGGTTAGTGCGTTGTAGGTCTCCTCAAATTCCTTGAACATAGCACTGGCGTTGTGTGCGTTGGAGTCATTCGCGTTGACCCACTGCATCCATTCCGTTTCAAATTGCTGTTTGGCTTCCACCACCTGTAAACGTTCCATTCCATTTATTTCGCCCTGCCATCTTTTCCATGCATTGGATATGCCAGAGGCTTTGGCACTGT
>JAUIMD010000094.1 GCA_030433225.1 Bacteroidia bacterium | reverse complement strand
CAAATAAGTAGGTTTCTGAAAAGTTTGAACAGCCGTTTTTAGTGACCTCTGCTTTATAGCTTCCGGTTTGGGTTGGAGCAAAGGTGCGTTTGGTTTCACCGCTTAGCGCGGTAAGTGCTTCGGTTGTTTCATCCACCGCATACCATTGATAAGCACTGGCATTGGCTTCGTTGGCCACAAATAGTTTCAGGTTGTAATCGTAGCTGACAGATGCGTTGGTCTGGCAGTTAATCTCGTGTACATAGTTGAATGTTTGTGAGTAAGCCGTGCAGGATTCCACTTCTATGTGTACTAAAAATGTACCCGAATACGATGGGGTGAATACACGTTGGTTCTCATCCGGAAGCAATGTCAATGTTCCGTTTTGTTCTTTTTCGTACCACTGGTAAACCGCATTGGATTCGTTTGCGGTTAAAATCAGCAAGTCCGCATCAAAATTCAGCGTAGTGTCGATGTTGCACACTGCCACATGTTCGTATAGGTTGCGTGCCGACATGTCAGTGCACTTTCCAATGCTGATCTTCACAGCGTAAAATCCTGTTTGCGTAGGAATGTAACTGCGATCGGTAGCGGCATTTACAGGCAGAAGTTCTGCATTTTCGTCCGTTGCAAAATACCACTGATAGGAGTCTGCACTCGTTTCAAGTGCGGTAAAAACCTTGTTTTCCTGGTCGTAGTTAACCCCTGTATTTACAGCGCACTCCTGTACTTCCACATAATAATAATCCGAATGGTTTGAACAGCCGGCTTTTTCCACTTCCACGCTATAGGTACCGCTCACCTCGGGGTAAAATTCCCGCGAATGGGCTCCTTGAATTAGGGTGCGTTGGTCGTTGTTCAGGTTTATCCGGTACCATTGGTACGCATCGGCCTCCTCTTCGTTGGCTACAATGCTTTGCGCGGTGGCATTTACTGTGGCAGATGCATCAGCTGCGCAAATTATGGCAAGTTCAGCATTAACCCCGGGACTGGCACCGTTTTCGCCGGTAAACGTGGTTATGCTTTTATATACGTTGGTGGAAGGGTCGAATTCAAAAATTACTCCGTAATCGCCTCCGGTGGCACTCGTTCCTGAACCTTC
The DNA here is from genome assembly GCA_030433225.1 of Bacteroidia bacterium. Taxonomy (GTDB): domain Bacteria; phylum Bacteroidota; class Bacteroidia; order Bacteroidales; family UBA5342; genus JAUIMD01. Next base: position 6,198 of record JAUIMD010000094.1, on the reverse strand, counting down.
GCTGGTGGTACCGTAGAGTTTGCCGTTGGTACTCAGTGTCATTTTTCCATAAGGTTTGCTTCCCCCTAAAGAGGTGGCTTCGGTTGCAGAACCTACAAACGAATGAAGAACAGAATGCGTATACAGATTGGTGGGGTTATACTCGAACAACACCCCCAATTGTGTGGGATTAAATTGTTTGCCGTGGGTGATACCATACAGCTTTTGGTTGTACGGGGTGAAAGTTCCCATGGGGTAGGCTCCGTCTTCACCGCCCTTAAAGGCAACCAAAGGTTCGTAACTACCACCTATTTTATACCTGAATACGGTTCCTTGTCCGCCGCCCGGCACCAGGCTGCCGCCATTGTAGGTCATGCCGTAAAGATAATCACCAAGTTGTGCCAGGTCACCTGCTGGTTCTGACCCGGTAAGTTCATCAAAGCTAACAAGCTTTTGTATTTTTTGCGGATTATGTTTGGATGCCGTTAAGGTAAACAGCAGGCCTTCGTCAGAAAAACCACCCCGTGAAGTGGTGCCGTACAAAATACTGTCGGCCACAACGGTAAAGCCTGCTTTAGGGTTAGCTCCCAGGTTGTTTTGGTCAAAATTTTGAGTGCCGGGTATGTTGGCCGTAAAATGATGAAGAATGGAAAAATTGCTGTTTTGGGTATTGTATTCAAAAATGTAGCCCTGGTTGTAGTCTCCCCCGGTTTCGCTCATTCCGTACAAACGGTGGTTGCCAATGAGTACCATGCTTCCATTGGGTCTCGAATCGGTTGGGAAATCATAGGCAACATCGTATTGCTGCGTATGCTCATCGAACGTAAACAGTACACCGCTCCGGTTTTTTCCACCCGATTGCATGTTACCATACAATTTGCCATTGGACGCGCGGGTTACTTTTCCAACGGGATGGCTGCCGCTAGCATCAATTTTAAAACTGGCAACATCTTCAATTCCCTTGGGCGACGAACTGTTTTTGTAGGTGTAAATGCTTCCATTGTTGGATATGCCTGCACTTTTAGTCATGCCAAAAATGCCATTGGAGCTTTTAAGTAAGGTACCTTTCAGGTCAATTTGCGAGAGGGAGCTAAGGGCAGTATACGTAAATTCACTGCCGCTTGCAGCATCCAGGTTGTATTCAAACAGGGAGCCCCTTGGCGTCAATGGTCCGCCTGCCACCGTACCTACCAGCGTATTGCCAACCTTGCATAGGCTTCCGATGGGGTAAATGCCCGAGGTGAATATCATAAACGAATGCAATGGGGTACAGGTATTTTCGCCCGGAATGTATTGTATGAGTTTGCCATAAGCCCCGGTAACCTGTTGATTCCCATTGGTTACTCCGTACAAAATACCATTGGCTTCTACCAAATTACCGGTCATATAACCGCTGTGTGCGCTGGTAAAATGCACCATAGCCGAAAAGGTGGCTGTGTTGAGGTCATACTCATAGAGGATTCCTTTGTCAGATGCACCTCCCAGACTTGTTGCGCCGTACAGTTTTTGCTGCACTTCCGTAACGCCTCCGTACGGGGCTTTGCCGGTAGTAAAGGAGTGGATCACGCTAAAGGTGCTGCCGGTCACGTCGTATTTAAAAAGTACGCCTTTGCTGTTGGCTCCCCCTCCCGATGTGGTACCATACAAGTGGCCATCCGATGCTTCAAATAAAGTAGCGTAGGGATTTTTTCCATCGGTGTCGCTAAACTTATGTAAAACTGAGAGTTTTTGTGTGGCCGGATTGTATTCAAAAATACATCCTCCCGTGCCGTTGGGGTAATCTGTGTCGGCATCACTGTCTTTAGTGGTACCGTATAATTTTTTATTGGATGCAAACAATAAGCCTCCGTGAGGTCTTTTCCCGTTAGGGCCGGAAAAATCAATTTTTTTGTCGATGTTGCCGGTAACCGGATTGAAACTAAACAAACCGCCCAGTCCGGCATTGCCGCCTTCTTCAGTTACAAAATAAATTTCTTTGGTGTCCGGATGCTCTGCCATCGCCGTAAACTCACTGGGTAAATAGGCATTGTTGAGGAGCTCGGCATGGTACCGGGTGGTTAGGTTTTTTCCCTGCATGTCGGTTGAAAAAATTGTACCGGCATTGTTGGAACCGCCTTTTGATGTAACTCCCCAGAACTTGTTTTGTGTGAACGAAACGGGAACATTAATGAGTATTAATGTTAACAGAAGTACACATTTATTCATAATGAGCGCAATTTATTTAAACTCAAAGTTAATATATATCCGCTTATTATAGAATAAAATTAATATAAAATTTACAATCGGTAGGTGTGGACAGAAAAAAGGCGTTGCCACATTTTGTGTGACAACGCCTTTAATGTGTTGATTATGAGGTTTTATTCTTTGAGGGCGGTTTGACTGGAAACAGGTTTCAGCTGAATGTTAAATAAGTCGGTTGTTTTGTTTTTTCTAACCTTTATCGTCTTTGTAACGGGTTCATACCCCACGCACGATACAATAATGGTGTGTTTTCCCTCCGCTAAATCCAGCGTAAAATTACCCTCCATTCCGGCAAAAGTGCCTACGGTGGTTCCTTTACAAAGAACGTTGGCAAAAGGTACCGGTTGATTCTTTCCCTGTATGTTTTCGCAAACCTGTCCTGTAATCACGGCTTCTTTTGCCGGGGCATTTTTGGCATTTACCTGAACAAAGGTTCCCAGGCAAAGAAGTAGCAATGTGGTGTATATAAATTTCATGTTTTTCGCTTTATAAACTGTAGTATATTTTACTACACATCTTTATCGCTGCAAAAAAACAGGATTAATGTTACACCTTATTGATAGGGATGAGTCATTTATGTTTCAAAAAAGTGACAAAAAAAAGCCGGAACTGTAATTCCGGCTTTTCATATGTTGGCGTGTTGCTTACTTGTCTCCTTGTAAATTAGCCATGCGGTCCGAAGCCTCTTTGGCAGCTTTGCTGTCGGGGTAGCGTGCCAGAAAATCGTTATACGATTCAGGGGTGTCCTGAAGCCTTGCATATTGCCATGATATTACTTCCATGGTTTGAATGGCCTTATGGGCATACGCTCCGTCAGGGTAGGCAGCTACATAAGCATCCAATCCTGCCACTTCGTATTCGGTTACTGCTTTTTCGTATGCGCTGATAAAAGTCAACTCCTCTTGTTTGGATTTTACTTTTGACAGTGCCTCTGAACCAGGGTAGTTGGCTAAAAATAAGGTGCACTTTTCAAGAGAAGGGTTTTTCTCAATCATCTTCAGTAATTTTTCTTCAGTAGGTAGCAATACAATTTCTGCGTATCCCAGTGCTGCGAAAGTGAAATCCTTCGACATTTTTTTATAGTTCACCTGAACCGATTGTATTTCTCTGTCCAATGAAAATTCTCCTGCGGCATTCGTTTTGGCTACCACTTGTTGATCGGCCACTAATTCGGCTCCTTTTACGGGTTCATCGGCCAGTTTTACTACCCCTTTAATGGTTTGGGCGTTCATGCCCATAAATACCCCGAGAAATGCTGCAATTGCGATGTATGTTATATTTTTCATGACGTTTGTTTTTATTGGTTAAACTCTATTGTTATTGCTTGATTACATTGCAAAAATAATGCGCAAACATTACGATGGTGTTACAAAAATGTTTCAAATAGCCGGGTGTGCTAAATATTTTCCAATTAAAAATAATTCTGAATAGTATTTAAAAGGTTGTTTGTGAGGTTTTTGAAGGATGTTGTATTCAGGAGTTTAGTAAATGGAACATGTTACGTTTATTCAACGAATTTGTAACATCGCGTGCTTCCGGGGTAAAACCATAGGCTATTTCGTCAGAAAAACGTTCCTCTATTTTTCCACGCACCATTTTTAAGGTTGTGTTGAGGAGTTTGTTGGCTTCGTTAAAGGTTTCCGGTAAAATGCAAAAGGTGGCAGGAAGCCAGCGTCCGGGAAACATGCCTTCAAACTCACCGCCACTTTTGTACCGATTCATTTCCTGTTGCACCCGTTGAATGGCAAAGGCAATGCCTTCATCCGAGTCTGGCTGCAGACGGGCCTCTGCCAATTGACGCAGAAGGTAGGATTTGGAAGGAACAATTAACCCCAGGGTATAGGGATTTTGATTGTTGTGCAGCATGGCCTGCTCGATCACCTGCGATTGATCCACCAGGGCTTCTTCAATTCCTTCCGGACTGTATTTTTCACCGTCGCTTGCAATCAGCAAACTTTTAAACCGTCCCAGTACATATAAAAAACCGTCTTTATCCATGTATCCCATGTCGCCGGTATGTAGCCAGCCATTTTTCAGGGTTTCTTGTGTGGCGGCCTCGTTCTGCCAATAGCCCTGCATTACGTTTTCTCCTTTAATCACAATTTCTCCCTTTTCTCCTTGCGGGAGTTCTCGTCCATCAGCGTCGAGAATTTTTAGCTCCATATTGTCCACCAAAAACCCGCTTGACCCAAGTTTGTGCTTTTTTAATGAGTTGGCAGAAATTACAGGGGATGCCTCACTTAAGCCATAGCCCTGCAGCATGGGAATTCCAATGGCGTAAAAAAACTTTTGTAACTCAAGGTCGAGCAGAGCACCCCCTCCAATAAACTGTTCGAGACATCCACCAAATCCTTCCCTAACTTTTGAAAAAAGGATTTTATCGTAAAGCAGCAGCAGGGGTTTGTAGATAAAGGTTCCTCCGCTGCCTTTGTTATAGCCAAGTTTATTGTATTTGTAGGCAACTTTTAGGGCGTGATTGAACAATTTAACCGCTGTTGGACCTTTGGCTCGTATGCCGCTTTCAATGTTTTTTTTAAAGTTTTTGGCCAGAGCCGGAACGCTCATCAGCATGTGTGGCTTCACCTCTTTTATATTAATGGGGATGTTTTTAAGGGTCTCCATTGGGGTGGAACCAATTTGAATGGATGCGATGGTTCCGCCATAATACATAAATGAGTACAGGCAGGCCGTATGGGCAAAGGCATGGTCCCAGGGTAAAATGGCCAGCGTTCGATGGGATTGAGGAATGCTCATTAAACTTGCCGATTGTTCCACATTGGCCATGTAATTGCGGTGCGACAGGATGATTCCTTTGGGATCGGCTGTGGTGCCAGAGGTGTAAGAGATGTTGGCCACATCGTTGCCTTGAATGGCATGTGCGGCTTCGTACACTTCTTTTTCCTGATAGGCGGAGAGTTGTTCGCCTTTCTGCAGAACGGTAGCTTTGGTAATTTCTTTAGGGCCACAGTCTGTAATTTCGTCCAGCACTAAAATGGTTTCTACGTTTTTAGCCAGATGCTTTTCGATGAGACGGATTTTGGGAAGCTGCCCTTTGGACACTATTACCATGCGTGCTCCCGAATGCCGGATACGAAAAAGCAACTCCACTTCAGCATCCAGTTTTACGGAAAGGGGAACGTTGATTGCTCCACAGGATAAAATGGCCAGTTCAGAAATCAGCCAATCGTTTCTTCCTTCAGAAAGAAGCGCCACCCGGTCCCCTTTTTTTAACCCGAGGGCAAACAATCCTTTGGCCATTTGGTGTACCTGCGCCGCTGCCTGTTTGTAGGTAGTGGGTTCAAACCGGTCGGTTTTCTTTTCCAGTAAAATGGGGGTGTCCGCATAGTTCTCCACACAGTAATCCAAAAGTTCAATCAACGTATTCATGCCAAAAGGGAAATTAAAATTTACCCTGAAATATCGGAAAAATAATTGGAAAGTCAGGAGGAGGGCAAAGCTTTCGCTGTACGGGTTTGGCAAGTTGCGCCAGGTTGTACCTACGGTAAGGGAGGCTGGTTTAGTACCGGAGCCATTTCCATAGTTCTTTGTAGTTCACTTTTTTGCCATACATTAAAATGCCGGTACGGTAAATTTTGGCCGCAAATACCGTTACTCCGACAAAGGTTCCAACCAATAAGGCGATGGACAATAGCTTTTCCCACAAGGGTACTTCAAAGGGAATACGCACCATCATTACAATGGGCGAGGTAAAGGGAATGAGTGAGCACCAAAAGGCGAGTGGACCATGTGGGTTGTTAACTGCCGACACCCCAACGTAAATGGCAAAAATCATGGGTAGGGTAATGGGCAGCATAAATTGCTGTGTATCGGTTTCGTGATCTACGGCTGCTCCAATAGCCAGGCAACAATCATTCCATAGACGTAAAATCAATAAGTTACAGATGTCGGGCTTTAGATACTTTCGCTACTTGTAAAATTTACTGACAAAGACCAGGGATTCGGCCAGGGATTCGACCA
>JAUIMD010000093.1 GCA_030433225.1 Bacteroidia bacterium | reverse complement strand
TATATAGTACATATAAATTACATTCCGCTTCTTTTTAACAAGGCATCTGTGGTGGGTGCCTGCCCTCTAAACCTTACATAAAGTGTCATTGGATCCTCCGACCCTCCTTTTTCCAGGATGTTTTTCCGGAAGGAGGCGGCAGTAGCTTTGTCGAACAAACCATTTTGCTGGAACATACTAAATGCATCGGCATCCAATACTTCGGCCCATTTGTATCCGTAGTATCCGGCGGCGTATCCACCTGCAAACAAATGGCCAAACTGGGTACTCATAATGCAACCGGGCACCGCATCAAACAACTGCGTTTTTGCCCATGCCGTTTCCTCAAATTGTTTTACATCTTCGGTAATGGGATGTCTGGTACTGTGCCAGGCCATATCTAAATAGCCAAAGCTAAGCTGACGAACGCTGGCATAGCCTGCCATGTAATTTTTGGAAGTGATAATTTTTTCCACCAACCCGGCCGGAATTTTTTCTCCGGTTTTATAATGTACGGCAAACTTATCCAGAAAGTCTTTTTCTACGGCCCAGTTTTCCATAATTTGAGATGGAAGTTCCACAAAATCGCGGTACACACTGGTACCTGAAATGCTGCTGTAACTTGAGTTGGCGAACATCCCGTGCAACGCATGACCAAACTCGTGCAGAAATGTTTCTACCTCGTTAAAGGTAAGCAGGGCGGGTTTGGTTTCGGTTGGGCGGGTAAAATTCATCACAATCATAATGTGCGGACGAACATTTACGCCATCCTTAATGTACTGGTCTTTTATGGAATTCATCCAGGCACCTCCCCGTTTTCCGGCACGTGGATGGAAATCGGTATAAAATACGGCAAGAAAAGATCCATCTGCATCCAATACATCGTAGGCTTTTACCTCTTCATGGTAAACCGGAATCTCCTTGTTTTCAACAAAGGTAATTCCGTATAAATCGGTAGCCAGGCCAAACACACCTTTTTCTACATTGCTGAGCTCAAAATAAGGTTTCAGCATTTCGTCGTTTAAGGCGTATTTTTCATCCTTCAATTTTTCGCTGTAATAGGCATAATCCCAGGGCTGTACTTTTTCCCCTTCAAACCCATTGGCCTTTGCAAAGGCATTCAGTTCGGCCATTTCGGCTTTTGCCAGAGTCATAGAGGCATCGTACAAATCATCAAGCAGCTGATACACCCCGGCAGGATTTTTGGCCATACGGCGCGTCAGTACATAGTCGGCATAAGTTTCGTACCCCAGTAAATTCGCCATTTGTAAGCGCAGCTCCACAATTCTACGTACTTTATCTTCGTTGTTGTATTCATTGTTTTTGGCTCCCTTAGAGGAGTAGGCAATGTACATTTCTTTGCGCAGTTCCCGATTGTCGGCGTTTTTCATAAACGGCAGGTAACTCGGCATGGAAATATCGAATAACCAGCCTTCTTCTTTGCCTTTGCTTTTAGCTTTGGCGGCGGCAGTTTCCATAATATCACCGGTTAGGCCGGTTAATTGGGTGGAATCGGTGATGTGCAACTCGTATGCATTGGTTTCGGCCAGTACGTTATTGCCAAAATCAAGTGACAATTTCGAAAGCTCGGTACTTATGGTGCGGAACGTTTCTTTATCTGTTTCGCTCAGGTTGGCACCGCTACGGGTAAAGCCCACGTAAGTATTTTCAAGCAAGGTAGCTTGTTCAGTGGTAAGGCTAAGCGATTCTTTTTGCCCGTACACGGCTTTTACTTTTGCAAACAAGTCGGCATTCAGGTTAATGTCGTTGTTGTAATTGGTCAGCATTGGCGAAACCTCCTGAGCAATAGCCTGTAAGCTATCGGTTGTTTCGGCACTTAACAGGTTGTAAAAAACTCCGGCTACGGTATTTAACAGCTCACCGGATTGTTCCAGCGCCACAATTGTGTTTTCAAAAGTGGGCGCATCCGGGTTATCTATTATGGCCTGCACCTCTGCTTTCCCCTGCGTAATGGCTTCGTTGAAAGCAGGCAAATAATCTCCCTCTTCAATTTCGCCAAACGGTACGGTTTGGTGTGGCGTTTTAAATTCACTAAAAAATGGATTTGTTCTTTCTTTCTCCATTGTACATGCACTTATTAAAAATATTCCAAGTCCTAACAAGTAAAGGTTTCGCATTGTTTTTTTGATTTTTTGCATTTGGCCGTAAACATACGCATGTATAAGCAAGGGGAATACGACAATTGTCACAAATCCTCCCAAAGCTTTTACTTTTTTACCCCTTGCAGGTGATTTAAACCTTTTATAGTCATTTAGTTTAAAAACAGTTTCCATATTAAAAATGCTGCGGCAAAGGCCGAAAGGCACAAAATTCCCACCCAGCTCAATATCCGTAAAAATTTACCGGGTTTGTTTGTATCCGGCATGGCGGGGCTGCTAACCACCTTTAGGTTTAAATACCCTAAAACGGGTGCCGTTAAAAACGAAAGGGTGGTAGCCACATCCACCAACACCCTCATTTGACCGGTAAAATAGAGCAATACCAACATCGTACCTCCAATTAATACAGCCGTCCAAATAATATTCCAATAGCGGGTGGAAAGCGATTGAGCCGGAAACAGCAGTTCCATAGTGGGGGTTAGTACACGCGGATAGGCATCCATTACCGTTAAAGTAGTACTAAACATGGTGGCCAGGGCTGCAAGGGCAATAATGGAATAGGCCCATTGACCGATGCTTTGCGTGTACAGCAAAATGAGCTGGTTGGCAAATGCCACGCCCGATGCAGGAAAGCCTGTGCCGGTGCCATACATCACCAAAGCGCCAAGTGCGATAAAACCAATGGCCAACAGGGCAGTGCCCACATACCCGATGTTAAAATCGAGCAAGGCTTCCTTTAATTTAGGGGTATACCCGGTTTGTTTAATTTTTGCAACGGTCCAAACCGAATGCCATACCGATACGTCGATAGCGGTTGGCATCCACCCGGCCAGGGCAATTACAAAGGCCAGGTCAGTCAGTTCCCAACGAAAATGCCGGCTAAGTTCCGGCGCAGGGTGAAATCCTTTTTGGGCTGCCGCAATTACAGCCACCAGGGTGGTGGCCGAAAGAACTACGATTACGATTTTCATTAAACGATCCAGGGTACCGTACCTGCCCACCGCCAGTATAAGTACACATAACAACAACAAAAGCACCGTCCAGGGCAGTGGCGCTAAAAAACCCGGCCAGATGTTTCCAAGCAGGCCAACCGTTACAGAGGTAATGGCCGCCTGAAGCGTAAACATAGTAGCCAGCGTAAGCAGCAGGTAAAGCAGCAGCACCCACCTTCCCAGGCGTGCATATCCCTGCAATAAGTTTTCGCCGGTAGACGCCGCATACCGCGGGGCAAACTCAAAAAACGGATATTTCAGAACATTTACCAGCAGCACCAGCCACACCAGTTCAAAGCCAAAATTTGCACCGGCCCGGGTACTTTGTACCAAATGCGAAACCCCAACTGAAGCACCGGCCCATATCAGTCCCGGCCCCAAAGCTTTTAAAAAGTTATTCTTCACCAATGTATTTCATCCTTTTAATGTGGCAAAGCGGCTAAAATACAATAAAGTTTATGATTTCTACGGCATTACCGGGGTGACAAATCCACTGAAAACATGTCAAAAACCCGGGGTGTTGCAATAAGATAAGGCGCTCTTTCAGGCATATTTACCCCACCTCCTTCCGCCTACGTATTGCTTAAGTTTCATGGCTCAGTATTCGGTTTTTTGGATATTAAGGTTACATTTGCTGAAATTTTTATCACATGAAGAACATTATTCGGTTAAGCATAGCCTTATTTTTCACCAGTTTTATAGCGGTAAACGCACAGGGCATTCAATACAAATTCGGACACATCAACTCGCAAAAACTGCTGGCTGAAATGCCGGAGTTTGAGGAAGCACTGACCGCCATGGAAAAAATGCAAACCGATGGGAATGAGCGCCTGCAAAACATGCAAAAAGAAATGCAAAACCAAATTGCTGTGTACCAAAACGCGGCGGCTGCCATGACCCCCGAACAGCGTGCTGCACGTGAGGCCGAACTGGGTGGCATGTCGCAAAAAATACAGGAGTACTACCAGCAAATGCAACAACAAATGCAGCAAAAAGAGGCTGAACTCACCCAACCCATTATAGAAAAAGCGCGCAAGGTAGTGGAAGAAGTAGGCAAAGAAAATGGATTCACCTACATTTTTGACCTTGCTAAAGGAGATGTGATTTATTTTGGTGTGGAAAGTGTGGACATTATGCCGCTGGTACGCAAAAAGATGGGCATTATTCCAACCATGGGAAGCACCATCAGAACCTTGCCATAAGTGCTCATGTTTGCGCAGAACGGACCCATAGCCGTTTTTGACTCGGGGTATGGAGGCCTGACGGTACTCAACCACATGCACAAAACATTACCCGAATACGATTTTATTTACCTGGGCGATAATGCCCGAACTCCCTATGGCACACGCTCGTTTGATGTGGTGTACCAGTACACCCTGCAAGCGGTAAAAAAGCTGTTTGAACTGGGAAGTCCCCTTGTGATTTTGGCCTGTAACACAGCATCAGCAAAGGCCCTGAGAAACATTCAGCAAATAGATTTGCCTCAATTGGATGCCTCCCGCAGGGTGTTGGGGGTAATCCGCCCCAGTGTGGAAGCCATTGGTGCCCTTACACAAAGCAGGCATGTAGGCATTTTTGGTACCGTAGGAACCATTCAAAGCGAATCGTACCCCATAGAAATTCAGCACCTCTTTCCCGACATATCCGTAACCGGTGAAGCCTGCCCCATGTGGGTGCCTTTGGTAGAAAACGATGAAGCCGATAAGCCCGGAGCCGACTATTTTGTTCGGCAACATATACAGGCGCTGCTTAAAGCCGACCCCAACATAGACACCGCCATATTGGGTTGCACCCACTACCCCATACTAAAAAATAAAATTGAAGAATGGCTACCCCAAAGGGTAACATTGGTAGAACAGGGGGAAATTGTAGCTAATAGCCTGAAAGACTACCTAAAACGCCATCCTGAAATGGATGCTCGCTGCACCCGCAACGCATTGTGCAGATACTACACCACCGAATCTGCCGAAAAATTTAAACGCTCAGCAGGGGTGTTTTTGAACGATGAAATAGAGGTGGAAAAGATCACCTTGTAACCCTTTCCATCTCCAGGGTATTTTACCAGGAATCTTCTTCTTTATACCAGGAGGCATACATGGTATAATTGTCCGAAATACGCTGAATCATCGTGCGTGACTGTTCCGGTTCAATGTCCTTAATTTTTTTTGCGGGCACCCCCCCGTACACACTGTTGGGCTCTACCTGCATACCCGGTGTAATTAAGGCATTGGCAGCAATAATGGTATTTTCTCCAATTACGGCATCATCCAAAATGGTGGCCCCAATTCCAACCAAAACATTGTTTTTAATTTTAGCACCATGAATGGTTACATTGTGCCCTACCGAAACATTGTCGCCAATTTCGATGGTAGATTTTTGATACAAGGTATGTAAAACGGAATTGTCCTGAATATTTACATTTTTCCCAATGCGTATGGAATTTACATCGCCACGCAACACGGCACCGTACCAAATGCTGCAATCGTCTCCCATTTCCACATCGCCAATTACCACCGCAGTTTCGGCGAGGTAACAGTTTTTACCCATTTTAGGTATAAAACCTCTTACTTTTTTTATTAATGCCATCTCAAAAAATTTTGCACAAAGATAAACCCCTTGGTGGAGTTCTGTGGCGCTTCTTCCATTTTAATCAAAAAAATACGCATCAATTACCTGGGGTTGCATGCTTCTTACGCGCTTAAACAATTGGATATCGCGAAACAGGAAGGTAACCGCAAAATGGGGCCGGTTATTTGTGGTGTGGGGCATATAGCCTGCTTTTATGTGGAGTCCCGGAAACAGTAAACTTTCGTTTTTAATTTGCACGCCCAGACCGTATACGGCAAAAAACTGCTTTTCGCCCCTGAAAAAATCATTTTGAGCCAGCCAGCCCACATCAATAAAAGGGTAAAACGCAAAACGAAATCCCACCAAATTTACATAGGTATAAATGATGGTTTGTGCTTGTAGTGTCAGTTTGCTTTGTCCATACAAACTGTCTTGCCGCAGTACCCTCAAATCGTCGCCAAAGTTTATGCTGGAATAATACAGCGGATTGGTAACCGAACTGAACGTAGCGTTAAAGGTATTCCTGAACTCCATTCCAAACAATTCGGAAAGCGGACTAAAGAAATTAAACCGGGCGCCGGTCACCCAGTCCTCGGCCCGGTTGTTACGTACAAACGTGCCACTACCCATGCTATAGCTAAAATACCCCGCCTTGGGGTAATACTTTCCCCAAAAGTAGTAGCCCCCGTAATACGGCCGGTCGTAATATTCGGTTTTTTGAAAACCTGCCGTAAGGTCCAGAATATAGCCGTAGGGCACATCCTCGGTACGGCCATAGCCAAATAGTTTGGATGTTTTCAGGTAATCAATTTTTCGCAACGACAAGTTCGCCAGCGATATGGCTGAATTGTGAAACGGGTAGAAAGCAGAATCGACGGGTACCAGGGTAGAATCGTTGGGCAGATAATACCGTTCAATGTAATTGATTGTGCGGTGGCGGGCCGAAAAATTAAGAAAATTGTTGTTGGAATTGTTGAAATAATAAAACGAGTACCCAGCCCACAAATCAAACACGTTGGCTTTATACGGGAAATCGCCCCGATAGATGGTGTCTGCTTCTCCGCGATCCACCTCCCTTATTTCGGCCAGTTGATGCAGGTCAAACTGCCCGCCAAACCGTATATCGGTGGTTACAAATGGCTTTTCGAGGCGTGCATGGTACATGTCGAGTTCGTCGGTTTTGGAGAAGCCCAGGGTGGTGTTTACATAGTTTCCAAAAAGGTTTTCCATCTTATACTCTGCCCCATATCCAATGGTTTGTGAAGCCTGCTGGTTGTAAATTAAACGTCCGGATATTTGGTGTCCCAACCCAATAAAGTTGGTATTGTAGGGGTCAAAAATCACATGCCTGGTACTGAGCACCTGTACCTCAGCCGCTACCGGAAAGTTATCTTTGGTAACCACCACAATGTCCACCGAATCAAGGCTTTCCTGGGAAGGGTATACATAAATCCTGGAATCTTCAATAAAGCGCATCTGGCGTAAAATACGCTCACTTTCCGACATAACCTGGGGGTCAATCCGGTCTCCGCTTTTAAAGAGCAGGTAGTTTTTTAAAACCCACCCCCGTGTGTTATAATGGGTACTGTTAAACAGTTTGCCTGCCCAGGTTTCGGCTGATTTAGTGGTATCCTGCACGCTCCCTTCAAAAATATCCACCCGCTTAAATTGCA
>JAUIMD010000092.1 GCA_030433225.1 Bacteroidia bacterium | reverse complement strand
TGTGCAATCGCTACATTCATTGGGAAAAAATTTCAAGTCAGTATGAAATGAGTGCTACCGATCTAAAAACTCTCGTGGGTTACGACTCGCTGGTGTTGGCCAATTTTGCCGCCGATGGCATTCTTGAATTCACCGAAGCTGACCTGACGGTTTATGACGATAAACTCCTGTTTTTACGCAATGTAGCAGCAGCCCTCGACCCCTTAATGAAAAACTCCGAAAAAAGGTTTTCCAAACCCATGTAAATTAAAACTATGAGCAAAACAATTGGCTGGATAGGCACCGGACTTATGGGCAAACCCATGGCACATCACCTGGTAAATGCAGGGCACACCGTACACGTAAATAACCGTACCAAAAGCAAGGCACAATCGTTAATAGATGCGGGGTGTCGCTGGTTTAACACACCGCAGGAACTGGCTAAAAGTTCGGATATAATCATCACCATCATCGGGTATCCAAAAGATGTGGAAGCTGTGTATTTTGGAGAAAATGGCATTTTTAGTGGCATAAAACCAGGCACCATTTTGGTGGATATGACCACCACCAAACCCAGCTTGGCAAAGTCCATTGCCGTAGAAGCACAAAAGCACCAATGCACCTTTATCGATGCGCCGGTTTCGGGTGGAGAAGTAGGAGCCATTAACGGTACGCTTTCCATTATGATGGGTGGCGATAAAATAAGCGTGGACAAAATACTTCCCCTATTCAAAGCTTTTGGTAAAAACATGGTATATCAGGGAGAAGCCGGAGCCGGCCAGCATACCAAAATGTGCAACCAAATTACCATTGCCGGCACCATGATTGGGGTGTGCGAAGCCCTCATTTATGCGAAGAAAGCAGAACTGGATTTAAATACCATGCTGCAATCCATTAGCAAAGGCGCTGCCGGTTGCTGGACCCTGGATGTGCTGGCACCCAAAGTGGCCAACAACGATTTTGCCCCCGGTTTTATGGTGGAACATTTTATAAAGGATTTGGGCATTGCGCTGGAAGAGGCTGAAAACATGCAGCTTTCGTTGCCCGGGCTGGCACTTGCCAAACAATTGTACCTTGCCGTGCAGGCTATGGGCAAAGGGCGTGAAGGTACGCAGGCACTTTACCTCGCACTGGAGAGGCTTTCCTCCCGATAGCTCTTTTTTCTTTAGCTGGCCGGGTTTCCTATAAGCTACAAGAGATTTTGCTTTAGCTTTTTTAAGATTTAGGTGGGTACTTTTCCGTTATATTTGTCAGTTTTGTTTGGTAGATGGCACATTAAAATCTGCTGAAGTTGGAAAGTAAGCCAATGAAATCGTTACTCACATCCATACGAAACCTCAAAATAGGCTACAAAATTGCGCTTATCCTCAATGCCTTTGCCCTCATATTAATTGGGGTGGTATCCATTGTGCATATTTTGCAATTTAAAGAGGCCCTGCAAAACCGTATTTTTCTGCAACTGTCGTCCATTCGCCACCTTAAAACCATCCAAATTACCAACCTGCTCGATGGCCACGTGCATGAAATAGAACGCATGCTAAGCCATATTGATAATGAGGAATATTTAGATGCGCTGGCTGCCGATGAATTTGTACACATCGATTCCATTGTGATGGAACAGGAAATGGCGACTTCCCAGCCCTATCATCCGGATTCGGTAAGGATTACAGACATTAGTCAGGAGGTGGGCGACGGGAAAATCCACCTGGCCTATTCATTGCAGGAAGGATATATGCGCTACACCTTTTACTCCACGCCTGTGCGCATCCAACAAATTCTTTTTGAACGTACCGGAATGGGCGCCACCGGCGAAACCTACATTGTGGGCGAAGACCAGCTTTTAAGAACCGTATCCCGCTTTTTTCCGGATTCAGTTCCTACCAAAATCCATTCGGCAACATCGGCCGTTCATGCTGCTTTGGCCAATAAGCAGGGCACCACAATCCACCTCGATTATCGCGGTAAGGAAGTGTTGAGCTCGTTTGCTCCTTTCCATTACAAGGGTCTAAATTGGGTGGTACTTTCTGAAATTGATAAGGTGGAGGCCTTGCAGCCCATGCGGCAAATGGAGCTCCAGATTTACGGACTTTCTGTACTTATTTTTATAGGGGTGTTGCTGGGCTCCAATTTTTTGGCACAACTCATCGTAAAACCCATATTGAAAGTACAAACGGTACTGCACAAAATTTCTATGGGAGAAAAAACACAGGTGGAACGGTGGAAAAGCAAGGATGAAATCGGGAACCTGTTTGATACCCTTGAAACATTTGTGGAGGCCAGCGACCGCATTATTGCGTTTGCCCACCAAATAGCACTGGGAACTTTTGACAGAGATATGCCTATGCGGGGCGAAAAAGATGCCTTGGTGAGCGCGTTAAACCACATGAAAAACCAATTGCAGGAACTAAAAGAACGGGAACATGCCCTGTTGCTGAAAAACCAACGTCAGCTGGTAGCAGGCGAAGAAAAAGAACGTGCCCGGTTGTCACGCGAATTGCACGATAGCATTGGGCCACTGCTCACCAACCTAAAGCTACTGGTGGAGCAAAATACCAATCCTACACAATCGCAGCCAGAGCTGGTGGCATTAATCCGCCATATTATTGAAGAGGTACGAAAGATATCCGTTAACCTGATGCCTTCGGTACTCAAGGATTTTGGCTTAGTGGCAGCCATTGAGAATTTTCTGAACCTGCAATTTGCAGCCTCAACGGTAAAAATTACCTTTCAATCTTCCATGGAACCCGGCAGCCATATCCCACACGAAATAGCGCTTAATCTTTTTCGCATTATCCAGGAGGCGGTAAACAATGCCTTAAAATATGCCGATGCCTCCGAAATTAAGGTATCCGTCACCGAATTTGAAAACCAGGTAAATGTATTTATCCAGGACAATGGTACGGGGTTTGATACAACACGGGTGCAGCTGGGCAACGGCCTATTAAACATGAAGGAGCGGGTACACATGTTTAATGGGTTGTGGGACTTGCAATCGGATGAGAATGGAACAACCATAGAAGTAGAAATTTCAACACAAAACTATACATGATACGCGTTAGCATAACCGACGATCACGAACTTTTTAGAAGCGGAATTGCCATGCTGCTTAGCAATGCACCCGGATTTGAAGTAGTACTTCAAAACGGGTCGGCTGAAGAACTGCTGGAAGATTTGCAACAAACGGAGGTAGATGTGGCTTTAATTGACATATCAATGGGTAAAATAAATGGGCTGGAGGCCGTTGCCATGTGTAAAAAGCGGTTTCCGGAAGTGCGCTGCATTGTGCTTACCATGCATAAAGAAGGGCAATACGTGCTGAAAGCCATCCGAAACGGAGCTTATGGGTATTTACTGAAAGACTGCGATGCCAGCGAACTGAAAGCAGCCGTTGAACAAGTATACCGTGGTAAAAAGTACGTGAACCAGGACATTTCCGAACTCATGATTGAAACCGTTACGGTTGAGGAAGATATCCGTCAACTATCCAAACGCGAAACCGAAATTCTTAAGCTTGTGGCACAAGGAAAAACGGCCAAAGAAATTGCCGCAGACCTCATTGTAAGTGTACGAACCGTAGAAACACACCGCAGCAACATTTTAAAAAAACTGGACGTTCAAAATACAGCAGAGCTGATTAATAAAGCCAGTTCGTTAGGCTTGTTGTAAAACCTACGTATTTCCACGTAGGTTGGGCTACGTAATGTTGGGTAAAAATATTTACCATTTTCCCCGAATGGTACCAGGCTGTTCATCTGCATACTTTTACAGTGTAAAAAGTTACTAACCAGTGCACGGGTTTATAGGCCGCAAAGGTGAAACTGTAGCACACAAAATTTATAAAGATGAAAAAGGTATTAGCAGTATTAGCAGTGTTAGCGTTCGGTGTTTCAGTAAGTGTTGCTCAAACCAGCAAAGTGTATGGGCCAAAAGCAAAAAACAACAAAGTTTGGATAAATAAGACCAACAGCAACAAGGCGCACACAGCAGAAAAAGAAAAGGTGACGGGTCCTACCGCCAAGAACAATCAAACCTGGGCAAAGGCCTCAGATGACGCAGCCAAAACAAGTGTAACCCTCGAGGGAGAACGCGTTGCTTTAAAAGGACCTGCGGCCAAAAACTATAAGTATCATAAAAATAATAACGTAGAAAATACTCCGGAACTTTCTGATCCGCAATACGTGGAGAACGAAGCGGCCGGGGAGAAATAGATTCTGCCGTTATGTTTACATTTTCGGGGATGGCAATTTTGTCATCCTTTTTTTGTTCTGTTCATTTTACAATTCAATATCCCCTCTCCTGTAACAGTGCCTTTTTTAAACGAAATGTGGCAGCAACCAAAGAAAAACCAATGCCAGCAAACGTTTTTATATTTTATTTGTTATTAAATTGATGGTTTTGTTTTTCACCAAATTCAAGGCAGTAATGATTTCCTCAGTTTTACGTGTATTTGGCTTGCTTTTCCTGAGTGTTTTTTGCTTACACGTACAGGGTAAAGAGGTAAAGGTGGGCGATGCTGTTTCTTCCTTTCATGCTAAAGATGATCAAGGCAAGGAATGGAAGGCCGACCAGGTGTTAGGAAATAAAAATCTGGTGGTGTATTTCTATCCGGCCGCTATGACCGGTGGCTGTACCAAACAGGCCTGTGCCTATCGCGACGACCTTTCCAAACTCGATTCGCTGAATGCCGTGGTTGTTGGAATAAGCGGAGATGAAGTAAAAAACCTGCAGTTGTTTAAGGAAGCCCACAACCTGAACTTTACCCTGCTCAGCGATCCGGATGGCAAAGTGGCTGAGGCGTTTGGCGTACCAAATTCGAGGGAAGAAAAAACCATTGAAAGAGAAATAAACGGAATAAAATACCAGCTTAAGCGGGAATCTACCTCATCGCGCTGGACATTTGTAATTGACAAGAATAAAAAAGTGGTGTACAAATCCACCACAGTAAATGCCGCGGAAGACAGTAAGGCGGTAATTCAGGTGTTGCAATCCCTGTAAATTCCTGAAATGATTAAAGTTATAGAGAGATGATACAAAGTTATTGGAACGAAGAATGGAAAGAGATAATTTTTGATGATGCCATTGCACCCCACGAAAAATTTAAGATTTCCAATTACGGGCGAATTCTGAACTGTAAAGGCGAGAAAGAATTTCTGGTAAAAAAGTACTACATCAACGGGTACCAAAACCTGCCTTTACGTCAGCGTGTGAACGGAAAAGCTACCAGTAGATATGTGCATAAACTGGTGGCGCAACATTTTTTGAATCAGGAAGATGGCGAGTTTGTGATTCACCTGAATTACGACAAAACCGACAACCGGGTGCAAAACCTGAAATGGGCTACCAAAAAAGAGAAGGAAGAGCATCAATACAACAACCCCATATACAAAAACGCCGAACGCAAACGTACTTACGCAAAACTGGACGAAGCCAAAGTGCGCCTGCTGAAACGTAAAATAAACGACCCCAATCGAAAAACCCGCATGAAAATGCTGGCCAAACGATTCGGCATTTCCGAAATGCAGTTATACCGCATTAAAAGTGGCGAGAATTGGGGCTCTGTAAGCGAAAAGTAATTTTTAATACTAAAGGTTAGAATTCCATTAAATATATCAAAACAAACTGCCGGTCACTTCAACCGGCAGTTTGTTTTATGGTATAAAATAGCCTCGGTTTAAAAAATCGGAATTACTTCACTTTCAGTAAAAAACCGCCATTGCCTTTTAGTGTAATGTTTAGTTTATCGCGGGTTTGCAGGAAGAAGGCACTTTGTTTAAACTCCCGGTTGCTTTCGCCGTCTTCAATGAGCAAGCCGTTGAGGTGTGTGCCAAGCGCGGATAAATCCAGGGACAAATCTTTCTCTACATTTTCACCGTTAATACCGGCCACGTACCAGGTATCTCCACTTTTACGGGCAATTACCGCCAGTTTTCCGGGGTATCCGTCAATAAATTTGGTAGCGTCCCAGCGGGTGGGGATGTCTTTTAAAATATCCAAAATATAATTGGGGACGGTTTGTATGCCTTCATCCGTTTCTGCCATGTGCTGAATGCCAGATGTATACAAGAAGGGAAGTGCCAGTTCAAAACCATTCGTCGTTACCCGGTTGATGTTCGGAATTTCCGTAAAGCACATCGGGGTAAAATCCATGGGATCGTACACGTTGCGGGTAAACGGCATCATGGCGCAATGGTTGGCTTGTAGGTCGGCATCGGGCTGTCCAAACGTGATGAATTCAAAGCCTTTAATGGATTCCATCGTCATCAGGTTGGGGTAGGTGCGCTGCCATCCACGCGGAATGGTGGCTCCATGAAAATTCACCAGCAAATGAAATTGCGCGGCA
The DNA here is from genome assembly GCA_030433225.1 of Bacteroidia bacterium. GTDB lineage: Bacteria > Bacteroidota > Bacteroidia > Bacteroidales > UBA5342 > JAUIMD01. The sequence goes on along the minus strand of JAUIMD010000092.1, from coordinate 1,111 downwards.
TCTTCCAGAATGTCCTGATAGAATTCCATCACCGATTGTCCGTCGCCGGCAAAAAAGTCCACTTTTACGCCTTTTACGCCCATTTTTTCGAGTCGTGCAAACTCTGCCAAACGTTGTTCACGGGTCAGCAAGTTGCTTTTTGGGGTGTACGGTGTTGAGTTCCAATCGCCGGAAGAATTGTACCATAGAATAAGTCCTACGCCTTTAGAAAGTGCGTATTGAGCCAGTTCTTCGGTTTTTTCGTAGCCCATTCCCTCGTTGCGGTCCCAGTTCACATCCACCAGGCAATATTGCCAGTTCATGTCGGCGGCATAATCGATAAACCGTTTTTGGATGTCGTATTTGATGGAATTGTCCTTTAACAACGCCCAGCTCCAGGAAGCTATGCCGGGCTTAATCCACGACGTATCGGCAAGCGAGATGGAATATGCCAGATCGGTTCCTAAAGTGGACTCCACAATATTACCCAGGTTATTGCCCAAAGCAATGATTCGCCACGGCAAATTCCATGGCAATGATGAAGTAGAAAGCAAGCCTTCCCCGGTAATCACCTCTTCTGTCATGGGTTGACCAATTTTATACAATCCACCTTCAGAAACCGGTGCCAGGCGAGAGGCATGGTGCGTTTTATCCACCCCGGTTTCAGAAATCAGCACCCAGGTGTTGCCCGATTTAAACAGGGAAGGAAATGCCCAGCCGGCCTTGGTTGGACAAGGCGTTCCCACCGGAATTTCCTGCATGTAATGCTCTTCGTAAGAGGGGTTGGTTTCGCTCCAGCCCGTGTTGACTTCGGCTAAATGTTGCAGCCACGCTTTTGCATCAGAAGGAAATTGAAAACCGGTTTTTTCGTCCAGAACGGTGTATTCTGTGCTATCTTTTTCCGGGAATTGGTAACGAAAGGCCACCCCGTTATTGGAAACCTGAAACGCGATTACCATTTGCTTTCCATTCGCATTTTCAAGGAAATAGCGTTTTGAATTTGCTGAGTATTCGTAATGGGTTTGTTTCCCGGTAAAAAGGGTGTACGCATCTGAAACAACCGTGACCTCACTTTCTCCCACCATTTTCATTTGGGTGGAAAAATTTTCATGATTGGTCACTATTCCCATGG
>JAUIMD010000091.1 GCA_030433225.1 Bacteroidia bacterium | reverse complement strand
GATGACATCGCAGGGAAAATCCTCTTTCCGAAGTCGATCACAGATTTCGGTTACTTCATCTGCCGAAAAATAGGTCATGCGACTCATCCATGTTCCAAAACTCCACAATGGAGGTTGGGTGGGAAAACCTGTTATACAGCGATAATTATAAACTATTTCTTCAATGGAATCTCCCCCAAAAAGGAACAAATCCATGCGGTTTTCTTCGCTTAGCAATTGTACTGATCGCGTGGAATGGTCGGCAAACGAGAACTTGCCATGGGCCGAAGTATGCATAAACACCCCGGTGTATTTACTGGAAAGATAAAAGGGAATGTTTTTGTATGTTCTGCGGTTGTTTACGCCCTGCCCGTCCTGATTTTTCAATTGGAAGGTACGACCGGATAAATCCATTTTCGTAAAACGCTCACCCGAACCCACAAAATTCTCATCATGTTCCGCATGAAATGAAAGGGTCGTCCGATCTACTTCACCATTATTTTCTACAAAAGCCAGGGCAAAGGCATCGTGGCGGGCCGGAAAAAACTGGTCATACGCACTCAATTTCATTTCCCGTTTTCCGTCCGGGTAAAATGAAACTTCCAGCGTTTCTTTGGGTTCAGGCAGTAAATCGCTCCAATAATCGATAAAAATTGGTTTGCGGTTAAAAACGGCTTTCAGGTTACTTGCGCCATCTGTCACCTTCCATTCCTCTTTATTTTTTTGGATGGAAAGCGGGGTAATGGCAAGATCGGGATGCATTTCCAGCATCACAGAATCTTCCATATCAGACGCACCAAAACCTATTGCCGTTCTTAAAATTTTATCGCCATATGCCCGTATTCTCATGGTATAATTTCTCCGGGGTACGCTTGTATCTTCTGTAATATCAACCGCATTCATCTGTTTTTGGAAAGGAATGGTTACCAGCACATCCGTTCCTTCCAATGTAATATCCGTAGGTATGCAGGCACGCCACAAGGCCTCACTCCCAGCCAAATCAGGTTGGAAGTCCAAAAAATCGATCAATTGATAATTGGTTTGTTTCATGAATGTAAGGTCGGTTTATTGTGCTTTTATGGTGATAGTTTTAGGTTGTAACCCTTCCGATGTAGCCGTTAACGTAATTTCACCCGATTCACCATTCGATTGTAGAATAACCAGACACATCCCCTTAAATGCTTTTCGATAATTGGCTTTGAACGGCTCCTCACTTGCCTGGTAGCCGTTGTCCACGCCGGCAATAACTCCAGGACCCTGCACTTCGAAATGCACTAAATTATCTGCATTGGGGGCCATGGTACCGTCTTCATCCACAATTTTTACAGTGATAAACGATAGGTCCGTTCCATCGGCCTTTATCACCTTTCTGTCGGGAAGCAATGCCAATCCTGCTGCCTCTCCTGCTGTTTTTATTTCTTTTTCCAACATCACTTTTCCATCTTTTCTGGAAACGGCTTTAAGGCTTCCTGATTTATAAGGAATTCTCCACATTACATGAAAAGTACTATCGGTTTTACTTTTTGCTCCTAGCGATTCGCCATTTAGAAATAACTCCACCTCGTCAGCTTGATTGTAGTAAGCCCAAATGTCAATCTCCTGCCCCTCTTCCCAATTCCAGTGCGGAAAAACATGCAGTACATCCTTGTCCGACCACTCGCTTTGGTACATGTAATACACATCTTTGGGGAAGCCTGCCAGGTCGATAATTCCCAAATAGGAACTTCTGGCGGGATAGGGATATGGAATGGGTTCGCCCAAATAGTCAAATCCGGCCCAGATAAACATTCCCGGAATAAAAGCATTTTTCTTTACCAGGTTCCAGGTGTCTTCGTGGGTTGCCCCCCAGTACGCAATGCAATTGTCGAAGCTTGATGCGGTAAAATCGTCATTTCCATCAAACGGCTGTTTGTGCGCTGGTGGCCAGATCCGAACACTGTCTGATGGAAAATCGTAATGTCCGCGAGTAGAAAGTGCCGACATATTTTCGGAGGCCAGCATGCATTCGCCCGGGTAATTTTTCGGAAAATCGAGGTATTCTTTGTGCTTGTAATTAAAGCTGAGCAAATCCAGTGCACCAGACTGGTAAATAAAATTTTTAGCAGGGTCTTGTTCGGTTAAAGCACAGGTTACATACCGGGTAGTATCTAAAGCACGCACTATTTCAGCCAGTTCACGCGCAATGGTGGTTCCGGTGGAATCGAACTGCTCGCGTATTTCGTTGCCAATACTCCAGGCAATAATGGATGGATGATTGCGATCGCGCAGAATCATATCTTCCAGGTCGCGCTTGTGCCATTCGTCCCAATACAGATGGTAGCCTTTTTTTGCTTTGGTTTTAGCCCATTCGTCAAAGGATTCGTCAATGACTAAAAAGCCCTTTTTATCGCATAAATCCAACAATTCGGGCGCCGGTGGATTGTGTGCCATACGAATGGCATTGCAGCCCATTTCCTTCAAAATTTCCAACTGACGCTCCATAGCACGCGTATTTACCGCGGCTCCCAGAGCCCCTAAATCATGGTGTTGGTTTACTCCATGAATTTTTAAAGGTTTTCCATTTAAAAAGAAGCCCTTATCTGGTGTAAATTGGAATGTGCGAATTCCCAGGGGCGTTTCGTATCGATCTGCCAGTTTTCCGTTATTGCGTACATCCGTCACAATGTTGTAGAGGTTTGGATTTGAAGGTGACCAAAGTTTCGGATTCTTCACTTCAAAGGCCTGCTCTACTACCGATTGGTTTAACTTTAGCTCCAGGTCAGAACTTGATTCAGCAACCAATACGCCGGTAGAATTATAAATTTTGGACGTTACTTTTACCTGTTGGGCTTGTTCCGATTGATTGGACAATTGAATGGTGAGTTGCACTTCAGCCATTCCATTTTCCACTTTGGGAGTAGTTACAAATGTACCCCAATGGTCTACATGACAAGGGTCTTTTTCATGCAACCAGACATGGCGATAAATTCCGGAACCGGTGTACCAACGTGAGGCGGGTTGTGCCGAATTGTCCACACGAACTGCCAACACATTTTCCTGTTCCCCAAACTTCAGAAAGGGTGTGAGATTGTAGCGAAAGGAATTATAGCCAAACGGACGTTTGCCCAAATAATGCTCATTTATCCAAACCTCGCTGTTACTCATTACACCATCAAAATCGATAAAGTACAGTTTGTCGCCAACCGGCTGTGGAAGCGTGAACGTTTTACGGTACCAGCCAATTCCGGTGGGAAGCGCACCTCCTTCCGGTGTTGACGGATGCACTGCGCTAAATTCACCTTCAATGCTCCAGTCGTGAGGAACATTCAACGTGCGCCAACCTTCATCTTCATAAATTTGCTGAAAAGCCAGAGAATCATCGCCCAGTTTGAATTTCCAGTTATTATCAAAATTAACCCTGTTTGCCAATTCAACTTTAGGCTGACAGGCAACCAGGCCGGCCAGGGCCAGTAAAAAGAGCAGGAATTTATTCGAATAGTTCATAGAATTTGTTGTGTGCATGTTTGATGATTTTCGGGGCTATTTCACTTCCGATTCTTCGGTTGAGTTAAAGGTGATGCCACTTTTCCCCATGTCTTTGGAAGTAGCCAGGGCAATTCCGCGGTTTCCTAATATGTCTACGGCATTATAAAAGTGGTACACAATTCCATCCACCTTAATTACAAAGGCTTTATGTGCAAACATGGCGTCGTATTCTTCGGTGGGTTCAATCAAGTGCTTGCCGTTCCATTCTGTCCAGTTCACCATGTCATAAGAAGCTGCAAAACTGTTGTACACCACTGTCTTTCCCTCCGGCCAATAGGCTCGGAAATAGAACATCACGTATACATCCCCTATTTTTTGCACTACTGCATCTCCCGTAATTCCCACATGATGATTCAGCAGCGGTTTATCGCCAAAGCGTTTCCAATGCACCATATCGTCCGACACCGCCATGGCAATGCGCTCGGCACCACGCACTCTGCTGATACTGTCACCTTTTGCATTGTAAAACATCACAAACGGATGGCCCGTAAGTTGGTCTTTGTCTTCCTGCACATAGCATTTATACATGGTAATGTTATCCCACCAGCGGGCATCTTCATCCGTCGACATTAACACCGGTTTTTCCAGTCGTTGCCACTGATGAAGGCTAGCCGGGTTTTGCGCTGTGTAAGCCATGCCCAGACTTAACAAGCCTTTTTCGTAGCCGGTGGAATTTCCACCAAAATAGCTCATCCAATATTTTCCGTCGTACGAATTGATGTGATAATCGCCACCCCACTCGTAATCGATCAGCGAAGTATAACCGGCCTTCTGATTCACGTCCCAATCCGTCGTATCCGAAAATTGCATGATGGCCCCCTGCTCGTCCCAATGCAGCAAATCGCCGCTGTATGCCAGGTGCGTTTCGTATCCGCGTCCGTCAAAAATAATGTAGGTCATCACCCACTTATCATCTTGTCGGAAAATAGTAGGGCAGTCGAACTTTAGGTTATTGCTGTCCGGCACCATGATAAGTCCGTATTTAAAAGGCGTTTCCACTTCGGCATAAATTTCTTCCATTTTCTGTTGCGAAACGGTTGTAGGCAGTTGTTTTTTGGTGGAGGTACAAGCGGTAACCATCCATGCCACAAGGGCTATCAGTGCTATGTTTTTCATCATTTTTTATCGTGGTTATTTGACTTTCAGCCAGTCAAAATAAAAATCTACGTTTTCTTTTGGTTGTATGGATACGGTATACTTTCCTGCATTTATAGTAGTTTGCGTATCGGTACGAAGGCTTTGCCATTTTACCGGGGCGGGAAGAAACGTCCACTCGCCGGTCCACATCAAACGATTGTCTGCTGCCCGAATCTCCACATCGGCAGCAACAGGTTTGTCGGTCATGCTCATAAATCGAAATTCCAGCCCGTACTTAGAGGCCAGCCCCACTTCAAACTGAAACCCGATTCCTCCTTTTGTACCGGGCACTTTCACACACCGTTTATCCATAAACGTTACAGTTTTGGAGGCACCCAATGCTTCCCCGTCTTCGGCTTCGTACCGCACCGACTTACGTAAGTCGATGCTTTTATCGAGGTTGGAAACCGGCACAGCAGCCACCACATACATGTTTTGAACTTCTCCCGGTTGCAAAGCTTTAACAAGCACGGTTTCGCCTTTCCGGTATTTTTTCTGGAACAGGTGATAACTAATTTTTAGTCCGTTTTCTACCGTCACCAATTGGCGGTTCGTGTCTGCAAAGCGTGCCATCCAGCCTGGTTTTTCCTGCCCTTCTCTCAAACCAATGTACACATCGGCATCTTTATTCACTGGAGGTAACATGGCTACGGTAGCCTGGGTCTCTAAAAACAAAATCTGCCCTGTATTCAGCCAGGTTTGCAATTTCCATTTTGATGGAATGGGCATATGCACCGTTAAACCGGTAAGTAACTTTTGCGAGGATGGCGCAGGTTTTGCCTCCGTGTTGGTGGTGGAAATGGCAATGGCAGAAATTACGGCCTGCCCCGATTTCACCTCCGGAAAAGAAAGGGTGAGCATTCCTCCTTTCACCTCTGCTGAAACTGTTTTTTTCAGCATTTTATCATGTCCGGCATCTGCCCAAATGTCCAGATCGTTTAGAACCACATTGTCATTTATTGCCACATCAAACATGCGCCAGCCTTTACTATCCAGGCTTCCACCAGCACCGTACCAGGGTTCCACAAAATACAGTTCTACGTTATAAGTACCATCCGTCACGGGAAACTGATACTTCAACTTGTGCCTGCCATAGCGGAAAGTCTGCAACAAAGACCAGGCATCCGTCCCCCGGATTGGATCGTACGTTTGCCGCTGGCTTCCATAAAAAGCCGGTAAATCTTTGTAATCATCCGTCCATGATTGCGATCCCCACCCATTTTCCTGCGTCTTTTGCACATCCGCCATCCAAAGGTTTCCTTTCGAATCAGTATAATCCGGTCCTCCACAATTTACGCGGTACAGTACCTTTTCATTTTTACCCGTTTCCTGCAAAGGTTTTACAATTCCCTGTAAATATTCAAGATCCGGGTCGCCGGGCAAATGGTGCAGCATCACTATATCGGAAGCTACTTCCCTTCCATCCACATAGCCAATTGCCGTTAGAATATTGGTATTAATTTCTACACTGTCAAACACGAAATGCGTGCCAATTTCCCCCTTGCTTTTTCGTCCCAGGGAATTCTTTTTTACGCCGTTAAAAAGCTCCACCTCATCGCAATTGGAATATATATGGATGCCATTTTTAAGTCCGGGAGTCACCCACCTGTCGGGCCAGGTATGCGACGCAATGTACACCATGGGGCTCGTTTGGCCGGAAACATAATTGGATCGGTACATGTAATACACATCCAGAGGTTCGCCCCAATTGGTTACGGTACCTTTATAATTGATGGGGCCCAGGCGGTCCAAATCCCGCATGCCTTCGCCGCTTTGCGTACGGCCGGGGTTATCGTGCGAATTGAACAGCCAGTGGTATTGGCCACATACCCGGTCCCTCGCCTTCTCAGCCAGGTGTACTTTTTTTTCCATCAGCAAAGTCATGCGTTCCTCGCTCCATTCACCCTCAGGGTCCAGCTCGCCTCCGGTATGAAAATCGATGCTGCGCCATGCCCCATACTCTCCATTGAGCAGTTGAACAGACAGTTCTTCGTCATAAATATCCGGGTTACCGCCATAGGTGCCCGACCAGTTTTGAATCACGTTCCAATCGGTTCCCGTACCGCCGTTACACGTTGTTACCAGCCGTTGCGATGAGGTGGTCGGATCCATTTTACGAATGATTTCGCTGCATTCTTCGGCAAAATCGGTGGGCAAGGTGCTTTCATTTTCCAGGCCCCATAAAATGATGGAGGGACTGTTCCTACGCTCTTTCACCCAATCGTGCAACAGGGTTTTAAAGTTCTTTTTAAATTCCGGGTTGTCGAACCAGATGTGTGCGGCCATCTGTGTCCACCACAAAACGCCGAGGCTATCCCAGGCCTCGTGGTAGCGGAAGTTGTGTGGCTGGTGTGCATCCCGAAACGAATTGAATCCCATGGCCATCATCTGCTCCACCCGCGCCTTTATTTGCTCGTCGGTAAACGCATGGCTCTGCCCGGTAAGGTGCTCGTACTCGGCCGTACCGTTAATAAACACCGGCTCATCGTTCAGGTAAAAACGGTTGGTGGAATTATCCCCGAAAATGTCCCACTTTATCCAGCGAATGCCATAGCTCGTTTTTTGCCGGTCCACCACGTTTCCATTTTCCAGAATATCCGTTACAACGGTATATAAATAAGGATTTTTGGTGGACCATAAATTTGGAATTTTGATGGGTGGAAACTGCATTTGCAGCGTGTCGATATTGTCAGGTGTAAGGCTTAGCATTTGCTGAACCCGTGCCACTTCTTTTTGATCGGCATTAAGAATGTACTGCTGAACTTCGATGGTTTTTGCCTCGTTGCCGTAGTTTTTTACTTCCACACT
>JAUIMD010000090.1 GCA_030433225.1 Bacteroidia bacterium | reverse complement strand
GAGGATTCGTTATATTTTGCATTTACCACCGAAAGAAGTAACGCCATCACCACTACGATTCAGGTATTGGATACAAACAAAATGTACGTGGATACAGTTATCCAGGTGGTGTCTAACAGAACAAAGTTACCTTTTGACAAACCTGTTATATTAAAGGTGTTTGCACAAGATGCAAATTACACCCGTGAATACCGGGTTACAATTACGGCAGACGAAGAAAACCCGGATCAGGTAGACTGGCAGGGGCCGGATGTACTGGCTGAAGTTCCGTTTGACCCGAATGGATATTATACTGCCTATGCGGTAGGGTCAACGGTTTTTGTGCTTTATGGCATGCCTGATGAATCAGCAGGAACCATTACCAATAAATTGTACAGTTCGAGTGATGGAAAAGTGTGGACCGAGCATGGCCTTACCGCGGGGAGTTACCCTGCCGGCATTTACCATGCCATCAATACACTAAAAGGGAAAGTTTATTGTTTCAGCAGCCTTCAAATGAATGCTGCCGGAGAATATGTACCCGGCAATACAGTTTGGAGTAGCACCGATGGCATTTCATGGCAGCAGGAAAATACCGGCCTCACCCTTGGACAACATGCCTTCCACTCGTTGAATAAACTGAACGGGAAACTTTTTGCATTTGGAGGAACTAAAGTTGTTGCCGGAAAACGCGAGTTGACGCGAGCCCTGTACGATACGGTTTACACTGAACAAGGAGTGACCTATAAATTTCCACCCGAAGCATCGCAATTTATCTACCAATTTGACGGCACCTCATGGACTACAGCCACAACTCCGTTACCGCTGAACATGCCGGCCCGTTTTATGGCCAGCAGCTATGCCAAAGGCCGCATATACTGCGTAAACGGCGAAAGCACAGCGGACGGGTTAATTTCCACCAGCACCTGGGCCACAGAAAACGGCACCTACTGGCTGCGTACCGGAAACCAAACCAGCGAAGAAATTGAGGGAGCCACCCTGGTAAATTACACCCCATATTTATGGCGCATTGGTGGAAAAACCAGCGATGGATCGTACCGTGGAATTATGGAGACGGTTGACGATGGCGACACCTGGTTTGATGTTGACGAAACTCTGCGCAGCGTGGCCATGCCACCGGAAAGTTTTGCCCCACGACACAAGCATACGAGCGTTGTAGATGCAGACAACCGCCTATGGATTATTGGCGGACAAACGGCAGAAGGGGGTTCAAAAGAAGTGTGGATTGCGACTAAAAACGTTGAACTCTAAATTACATTAACAGCAGGCATGCACTGCTTGTTCCGGGGAAAGAAACTCTTACCCCAAAAACATTTAACCCGAAAACACAGAAATAATGAGCGATAATGATTTTTTATTGTGCCGCCACATGGGGCTAACGCGCAACGATTTTGTGAAAATAATTAAAGAGAAAAACCTCACCACGGTTGAAGCGGTGATGGATGAAACGGATGCAGGCAGCGTGTGTGGCTCGTGCATTTACGACCTGAACCTGCTGATGGAAGAAATTTTAGAGGAGCAAAAGAAAAAGTAGCAACGCGTTTTTTAAACCTTATCCAATTCTTCCTGCAACAACAGTTCTTCCCCCTTGTTATCAAACAATTGGTATTGCAAAAAGCTAAACGCCTGAATTTGGTTAATCTTCATCTTTTTGCTGTAGGTTCGTTTCCACTTACGACGGATGGAATTAAAGTAGCCTTTGGTAATGTAGGCATACACATACGGATGCACCTTTAAGGTAAAATCGTCGATCTTAAGGGTATTTACCAGGTAATCAATCTTGCTTTCCAATTGATCCACAAACAAGATGGATGGCTTAATGGTACCTGCACCAAAACAGTTCGGACAATTTTCCTCCGTTTCGATGTTCATTTCCGGACGCACCCGTTGCCGTGTAATTTGCATCAAACCAAAACGACTCAACGGCAATATCTGATGTTTGGTACGGTCATCTGTCATGCACTGTTTCAAAGTCTCGTGCACTTTTTGCTTGTGCGACGAATCGTGCATATCGATAAAGTCGATAACAATAATTCCCCCCAAATCGCGCAGGCGCAACTGCCGGGCAATTTCCTCGCATGCCGACAGGTTTACATCCAGGGCATTGTTTTCTTGTGTTTTTGACGAACGCGAGCGGTTTCCACTGTTAACATCAATCACGTGAAGGGCTTCGGTGTGTTCTATTATAAGGTAAGCACCATTTTTAAAGGTAACGGTTCTACCAAACAACGCCTTAATTTGCTTGGTAACATTGAACTGATCCATTATGGGGGCCTGCCCTTTGTACTGCTTAACAATGTTTTGTTTCTCAGGATTTATCAGTCCAACAAAACTGTACACCTCCTTAAAAACTTCCTCATCATTAATAAAAATGCTCGAAAAGGAATCGTCCATAATGTCGCGTAACAACGAGGAGGTTCTGCCGACTTCCTGGTACAGAGGCTTGGGTGCCTTTGCGGTTTTTACCGATGCAATGGTTTCTTCCCACCGCTTCACCAAAATTTTCAATTCCTGATCCAGATCGGCCACTTTAAGCCCTTGCGCCACCGTACGTACAATTACGCCAAAGTTATGAGGCCGGATACTTTGAATTAGTTTTTTTAACCTGTTTTTTTCTTCTACCGATTTTATTTTTTGCGAAACAGAAACACGGTTGGAAAAAGGCATTAACACAAGGTTTCGGCCTGCAATGGAAAGTTCGGAGGTCAGACGGGGGCCTTTGGTGGAAATGGGTTCTTTCGCAATTTGCACCATAATTTCCATTCCCGAACTCAGAACCTCGGTAATGGACCCGTTTTTATTAATATCCTGCTCTCCCTTAAAGCGTTGTAACTGACTCCCTTTTTTACCCGATTTGACCTGCCCCATAAACTTCTTCAGCGAGGCAAACTGAGGTCCCAGATCGAGGTAATGTAAAAAGGCATCTTTTTCGTACCCTACATCCACAAATGCTGCATTTAATCCCGGCATAATTTTTTTCACTTTCCCGAGATGGATGTCACCTACCGAAAATTTTAAATCGCGCTTTTCGTTGTTCAGTTCGACCAGGCGCTTATTTTCGAGCAATGCAATGTTAATTTCTTTTGCGGATACGTCTACGATTAATTCGCTATTCACGTGATGGGGCGTTACAGAGTTTTATTTACAAAAAAAGAACAAACCTAACGAAACGTTGCTCATTAAGTTTGTTCTAAAGTACTTTTTATAAAAACATAAAGTTATTTCTTTTTCTTGTGGCGATTCTTGCGAAGTCTTTTTTTACGCTTGTGCGTAGCCATCTTATGTCTTTTTCTTTTCTTACCACTTGGCATAATACAATATATTTATTCGGTTATTAATTTTTCTTTACTTTATCTTTTACTTCGCTAATAAACGTTTTAGCGGGCTTAAATGAAGGAACAAAATGTTCAGGAATGATGATGGTTAAATTTTTTGAAATATCACGGGCAGTTTTTTCTGCACGCTTTTTAATAATGAAGCTTCCAAAACCTCTCAAATAAACATTGTTCCCCTCTGCTAATGAACCTTTTACTGTATCCATAAATGCTTCTACAGTCTTCAATACGATCATTTTCTCAATTCCGGTATTTTTGGAAATTTCATTAACAATATCTGCTTTAGTCATTGTACTTTTTTTTATAAGTTATTTTTGATTATTCCTTGATTCACACTTAGTTCTTAAAAGCATGCAAATATAAACCTTTTAGTTTATCCCGCAAATCAGAATTTGCAAATTTTAAAACACAAAGTCAAAAATATCAAGGATTTAGCATATTTTACTGTTTCCTTCTTTCGATTCTTCCTTTAATCTTTTTTCGCCTTTAAAAGGAGGGAGATGGCAATATATAGCAGTATAACCGGAAAAAACCCTCCAAAACCCACAAATACGAACACAACGGCCGATAAGGCGATAAAAAAATACCGCATGGCATTGCCTCTCAGGCCATAGTTTTTAAACTTCAGGGCAAACATGGGGATTGTACTTACCAAAATGTAGGTTTGAAAAAGTATAAAACCCCACAAAATCCCGACCTGTAGGTTCGCATAGAGACTATCCATCCACCCATACTTTTGAGCTAACTGCACAAACGCCACAACCAATAATGCATTGGCGGGTGCCGGCAATCCTTTAAAAACGGTGCTTTGTTCAACATCGAGGTTAAAACGTGCCAGGCGATACGCAGTGGCGGCCACCATTATAAAAGGAAAATTAACGAGTAAAATCTCCCATCCTCCCACATTTTGAGGCATTGCCTCCAATAACATCCAACGCAATAAAAAAGCCGGAGCAACTCCAAAACTTACCAAATCGGCAAGCGAATCAAGCTCCTTTCCTATATCGCTGTAGGCATGCAGGGCCCGGGCAACCAGTCCATCGGCAAAATCAAAAATGAGTGATGCCGACAAAAACACGATGGTCATGCGCACATCGCCCTCTATGGCCGAGTGAATGGCAAAACAACCACTAATTAAGTTGAGTAAGGTTATAAAATTGGGCAGAAATCGAAGCATGCATTTATTATTTCCAATACGCAATTACCGACTTTGTTCCGGTTACTACATCTCCTATTTTTACGTTTACACGTACATCAGCCGGGAGGATAAAATCTACCCGCGAGCCAAACTTAATAAAACCAAGTTCTTTTCCCTGTTCGATGGTTTGTTGCTCACTGACATACGTTACAATACGGCGTGCCATGGCTCCGGCAATCTGGCGAATAAGCATTTCTTTTCCGTTGCGGGCTTTAACCACGATGGAACTGCGCTCGTTTTCGGTACTTGATTTGGGATGCCAGGCTACCCTGAATTTACCGTTGTGGTGCCTGAAATATTCTACGGTTCCGTTAACCGGCCACCAATTGGCGTGCATGTTGGTAGGCGACATAAAAATGGATACCTGAATTTTTTTCTCGCCATTAAAGTATTCCGGTTCGGTTATGGGTTCAATAACCACAACTTTTCCATCGCAACTGGACAGGATGGCATTCTCATCCATTTCTACCGGCCTGGCATTGAGGCGAAAAAAATAAACAACCATACTCAGCATCCCAAAACTAAGGAGCATAAGCAGGTATTTTATAATGGAATAATCAGCGAGCTGGTTAAGTGCCACGTACCACACTAAGGCGGTAAAAAGAGTTACCCATAGTATAGTGCGGTACCCTTCTTTATGAATATGCATATTGTTTTAAACTAATGATCGTCACAAAATATTTACGAGGTGCAAATATACAACAGAACACGGTACTGCAAAAAGGGTACTGTCAAATCGGTCAAGAAATCCTCCATGTCCCGGAAGCATTGTGCCTGAATCCTTTACCCCGGTTTTCCGTTTTAAATACGACTCAAAAAAATCGCCTGCCGTTGCGCTAACCGTTACCAGGGCACCAAAACCAAGCCAGGCAGCAAGAGGAAACTCCGGTTCAAACTGCAGGGCAATTACGGTTGCCGTGAGCAGCACCATTCCCAATCCACCCACACTTCCTTCCCACGATTTTTTAGGCGAAATAGAAGGAAACATCTTGTGTTTGCCAAATTTCACCCCAAAAACATAGGCAAAAGAGTCGTTCATCCAAATAAACAGAAAAACATAAAACAGCAGCTTTCCATCAAAATTTGCTCCTACCTGCACCAGGTTTTGCATCAACGCAAAAGGAAACAGAACATACAATAAAGCGGCAAGTTTTTTAAGGGCCAGGCCATTGCTCCACTCATTATTCACAACGCTTCCTACCACGAATACCAAGGCCGGAACAGCAGAAATTCCCCAAAAATAAGGTGGCATCACTATGCTTTGCGATAAAAAATAAAGGTAATAGAGCAACAGGCCTAAACTAAAAATTCCATAGCCTGATAGATTGAGGCTTTTGCGGGGTTCCAGCAAAAAAAGGTATTCCACCAAAGCGCCTGATAAAGGAATGGAAAAGATAAGAACAAACACCAGGCTGTTGATAAACAAGCCAGCCAAAAGTACGCCTATAAATATACTCCCGGTAATTAACCTTTGTGTTAAATTACTCAATTGAAATTGTCGTTTATAATGAATACGGCCAGTTTAACCGGCCCATGCGCTCCCTTTACCAGAGTTTTCTCAATATCAGCCGTTCGGCTTGACCCCGTAACCAGGGTAATTTGCGAAGGCAATGCACTCCCATATTTTGTTTCAAAATGCCGCATGGCATCGTTGATGGTTGGTACCACCTGACTTTTTGTAGCCACTACCACATGAACGGGTGGATATGCCCACGTTTTTCGACCGCCCGGCATGTTGGACGCCATAAAAACGCTACCGGTTTGTGCTACCAACACTTCACAACCGGTAATCTGGCAATGTATATTTTTGTGGATTTTATTCTCCGAAACCGGTTTTTCTACCCCCAACCATTGTGCAATTCGGGGGTCTACCATATGCATTGAATCTCGCTTGTTATCCTGAATGAATGCCGATACCAGTTGTTGCAAGTGGTTTCGATCGTTTGCGATGCCCACAGTTCCATCTACTGCCTGCAGCGCTTTACAAAATGCCGCTACTAAATCCCCCTCAACCGGCTTCAAGGCTTCCCCTTCCCAATCAGGTGGGGAAAGCGGATTTGAACGCTTCGCTTCCTGCTCCTTTATTCGGTTCAGGATTTCTGTGCGGGCATCCATTTATTCTTTGGAGGTTTCCTCCTCTGCCGGCTTCACTTCTCCTGCTTCATTTGGGGCATTCGTTTCGGATGCCTTCGTGAGCGTCTCCGCTTCAGGCACCTCAGAAACACCACCGTTGGTAACGCTTAGCGGCGTTTCCTTTTTAAACGGACGCTCACCAAAAATAGTTACCAGGTCTTCGGTAAAGATGACTTCTTTCTGCAGCAGTTTTTCTGCCAACTGACGATGCTTCTCGGCGTTATCTCTCAATAACTGTTTGGCGCGTTGGTATTGCTCATCTACAATGCGGCGTACTTCTTCGTCAATGGCTTCAGCTGTACGTTCGCTGTAAGGTTTGGTGAACGCATATTCCGAACCACTACTGTCGTAAAAACTCAGGTTCCCGATTTTTTCACTCATTCCCAGGTACGAAACCATGCCATACGCAGACTTGGTTACACGCTCCAGATCGTTCAGAGCACCAGATGATATTTTATCGAACACAATTTCTTCTGCGGCTCTTCCTCCCAAAGTCGCACACATTTCGTCCAGCATTTGCTCCTTCGTGGTTAGCTGACGTTCTTCCGGTAAATACCAGGCTGCACCTAAGGCTTTACCACGCGGCACAATGGTAACTTTTACCAATGGGTGTGCATGTTCCAACAACCAGCTCACCGCAGCATGACCTGCCTCGTGGTAGGCAATAGCGGCTTTTTCACTTTGGGTAATAATCTTATTCTTTTTCTCCAGACCACCAACAATGCGATCCACCGCATCCAGAAAGTCCTGCTTTTCAATTTGCTTTTTGTCATTTCGCGCGGCGATCAGGG
>JAUIMD010000089.1 GCA_030433225.1 Bacteroidia bacterium | reverse complement strand
AACGAGCCATCGTCAAAACCCTTTGAGGTGTTGTATGAACGGTACCAATCAAAAGTACTGGATAAGTGTTTTACATTGGTAAAAAACCGCCCCTTGGCTGAGGAGTTGGCTGCAGATGTGTTTGCCAAGGCGTTTGAGAAACTACCGGGGTTTAAACAACAGTCATCGTTTTCGTCCTGGTTGTATGCCATAACGTATAACCATTGCATTGATTACCTGCGCGAAAAAAACCGCATGCATTACCCGGACTGGAACCGGGAAAACGAATTGCCCGAAATTATTGATGATACGGATCAACTGGGAGAAGAAATTACCTATGAAAATTTTCTGGTAATTCTGGAGCTGATCCACCCGGAGGAGAAAGCCCTGGTGCTGATGAAGTACAAAGATGATTTGCCGATGAAGCAAATAGGGGCCGCCTTGCGCATCAGCGAAGATGCGGCAAAAATGCGCCTAAAAAGAGCACGCGCCCGTATTTTGTATTTGTATACACAGAAATTCCTTACGGAGTAGGCCGTTACTTTTGGTGTTTTTTACGTCAAAAACAGAAATGAAATTCCATGCATAACTTTATAAAAAAAATAGTAGAAGGGAGCCATATACTCCCCAATAAAAGCTGCTTAACCGCTTTCCAACATAATTTTTCGGATGCCGTTTATACCGAATGGTATGAAAAAAACGGGATGTTTGAAGCCATATTTTACCAACACAACCTTGAACATATTGCCACGTTTAACCCTGAGGGGGAGCTGTTGGAATACCGTCAGAATTTACCCATCGAATTTTTACCGGGACACGTCCGCTACAAAGCGGGAGAGGAAGGGGAAATAATGAATGCCCTGCTCATTAACAAAGGAAATTTGCTGGAGTATGAAATTATTGTACGCAACGGGGAACTGGTGCGTCATGTTTTAAAAATTTCGGAAGTTGGGGAAGTGAAGGAGGTAAGGCAACTTTGACACCTAAACGTAAAAAATGAGCTATCTTTTCGGCCTGCATATGGGAAGATGCCGGTACCACAGTTTAAAACATACCAGGTGCGTAAGTCCATCCCATGCAACCATTTATTGGGTAAATACCGGTGGTTAACTGCCTTTTTACGAAAATGGCTTGTGCTTTTAGCACCGAATGCCTTTCTTTTGGGAAAGAAAACTTAAACACATGGAGGTTTACCTTTTGTATTACGGGCTGGCCATTGCTGGTTTGTTGGCATCTTTCCTTCCCTACATTCCTAAACCACACTGGATTTTCAGGGCGTGTGCGTTTCTGCGGCTGCAGGTGCTGGTCTTATTAGCGGTATTGGGCTGTATGGGGTTTTTTATTCCTTTATCACGTACTGCTACGTTTATGTTTACCCAACTTTTAATTGGAGCGGGTATGGTGAATCATCTTATAAAACTTGCGCCATACCTTCCCTTTAAAACCTGGATGGGGAAAAGTTGGAGGGTTTCCCCTCACTCTGTTTCGTTACTTTCGGTAAATGTTTACCAGTTTAACACGCAATACCATCGATTGCTGGAACTGGTTGAGCGTACTTCCCCTGATGTATTGCTTACTGTTGAAACCAACCAGGCCTGGGAAGATGCCCTGAAGGTATTGGACAATGCCTATCCGTTTCAGCAAAAAGTAGCGCAGGAAAACACCTACGGCATGCATTTTTACAGCAAATTGCCGGTAGATTCCTGCCAGGTACTTTACCTGATGGCACCTGATTTGCCCTCGGTACAGGTTGAGATGCAGGATAAACTGGGGCAAAAATTTCAGTTGTTCGGCATTCATCCCCCGCCTCCAAGTCCTACCGAGGAAACCACCTCCAAAGAGCGGGACGGCGAATTGCTGGCTGTAGGAAAGCGGGTTCGCAACAGCGAACTTCCTACCCTTGTAGTGGGAGATTTTAACAATGTGGCCTGGTCGCGGTCTACCCGCTTGTTTCGCAAACTTTCAGGTTTGCGGGATCCTCGTGTGGGGCGCGGACTGTTCTCCACCTATCCGGCAAGATGGCCGTTATTCCGGTTCCCCATCGATTTGTTGTACCATTCTGCACACATCGAAGTACAGCATTTAAACGTGCTTGAGAACATTGGTTCAGATCATTTTCCTTTGTTCTGCAGGTTTTTTATCGATAGGCAGGATAAACTTCCACCAAAGGAGGCCTTGGAAAAGGACGAAAAACAGGAAGCCCGTGAAATGATTCGGGAAGGGAAACAGGAAAAAGGCAACCGCTCTCCAAAATAAGGAGTGACTTTTGGTGCCATAGCTTTCGGTTTAGTATTGGAATTTAATTCTTGTTTATGTGTATTTTTTTGTAAAAAACGCCTGACGGGTTAGCCACCTCCAGCAGGTATACGC
The DNA here is from genome assembly GCA_030433225.1 of Bacteroidia bacterium. GTDB lineage: Bacteria > Bacteroidota > Bacteroidia > Bacteroidales > UBA5342 > JAUIMD01. Next base: position 5,116 of record JAUIMD010000089.1, on the reverse strand, counting down.
CCGAAGGGTTTTGTCCAAGAGCTAGGGCAACCCGCTGACGGCCCTGAGAAAGGACAGTTTCGGTGAGTAACTTTTTGGTTCCGTTTAAATGTACCAGACGTACACTTAGCGGTGCGGCCTGGTGAAGGTGTAGTGTTAACCATCCGGATTGCTGGTTTTGCACAAATGCACCTAGTTCCAGGTGTGGATTGTTGTTGGTGCGCACTGTTTTTATTGGGTTTACCACATCGGCTCTCAAAAACTCTTCGGGGCTTAGTACTTTTGGTGTTGCACGCAACAGGCGAATGGCGCCTTTGTAATACGACCGAAAATTCTGGCGCATGCCAAAGGAGGTTTTTCCATGGGTTTGCTTCGTGTAATTCATGGTAGAGTCCATTTCAAATTCCCCATCCACATAATGCCACATGCGGCCGTTTTCGTATACCATAGCCGCATGGTGCCAGCTTTCATTGGGGTGCTTAAAATCTTCTGCGTACAAAGCCCGGTTTGAACTGCCGGATTTTATAAACGTATCCAAAAACCATTGGGTACCATATGAGCGCAATTCAACTAGCATTCTATTGTTATCATCTTGTTGCACATGCACAAATCGCTGTTCTGTTTCTCCGCCGGCGTAAGGCATAAAAACCACCTCCAGCGTAAAAGCTTCGGCATTGGCTACCGGGTTCTGATCCAGAAAAATTCCATCGTCCCTGCCATCAAATTCCAGCGCATCAAATGCACCAAAATTCACTACTTTGGGGTTTCCGTGAACGGTAACGGGTAGGCCACTGATGTTTTCCAGGTTGTTGAGTTCCCATAATATCTGCTCCTGAGCTAGACCATGTTGGGTAGAAAGGATAAAGAAACCAAGTACGAAGGAATAAAGGATTTTTTTCATATGTATTAGTTGGATGGGTTAAAAATTTTATCCAGAAAATTTACGGTATAGATTACGGTGGGTTCAAACCAGGGATGAAACAGCCAGTACGGATGTACGTTGACATCGAAAGAATGGTGCTCGTTGTACAATCCAAGTTCGTTGTACATGCCAAGCAATTCATACTTGCCTGCTGTAAACCGGGAAAATCCGCTGGTGATAATTAACATAGGAGGGGAGTTTTTATCCACCCAGTAAATACCGGAGGCTTCTTTCCAGGTCAGCGGTACTTCGGCAAAGGATCCGCCCAGCCAATCAATATCGGGCGAATTGGGTTTACGGGTAAGGTTGAGGGATTGCGGATCCAAAAAATTCAGTACACCGTCCATGTCTACAATGGCCTGAATATCACTGCTGAATCCATCGTTTCCATGGTCTCCTTCCAATTTTTCTACCCCATTGGTAAGTCCGGTTAAAACGGCTAATTGTCCGCCGGCCGAACAACCGCTAATGGCAATTTTGCTTGTATCAATGCCATACTTTTCGGCGTTGGCCCGCATCCACCGTATGGCAGATTTAATGTTGTACACGGCATTGGGGTATTTGGCCTCGCGTGAAAGCTGGTACTCCACCGCAACCGTTACAAAGCCTGATTTGGCAATTTGCATGGCCATAGGAATTTGAAGGGATTTGTCCCCTGATCGCCATCCACCGCCGTGCACCATAATAAGGGCAGGATAGGTTCCTCTCTTTTTTGGATAGAAAACATCCAGGTACATGCGTCGCTTTTTGTTGACAGAATCGTCGAGAACGGTATACACCACATCGCGATCTTCGGCAACATTATCGGGTAAAATGGCTTTTGCCACCTTGATTTCGGGGTAGTATTTCTTGTATTTCAGGTAGGATCCTTCAGCTGTAAATGACGAGTCGCGCGGGATGCCCTGATCGGTATAAAAAACTTCCTGAGCTGGAGCACTGCTGAGGCATACAAAACCACAAATAAGGGATAGGAGGTGCTGTTTCATTATTGTATTGTTAAGGGGCAACGCAAAACTTTGCACCCAAATTGTTAGAAATGTTGCAAGATAAAGGGAATGGTGGCAATTAAAAAGCAGCGGGGACAACAGTCCTTATAAATGGTAAAATAACCCCGCATTTTTGGTTATTTTCCGTCCGTTCCCGTGGTTTGAGTAGATGGTATCACTTTCTGTATAGTTCCATCTGGATTGTAAAAAAGGGGTTCCATACAAACACTTCTGCGGAATGGTGCCTTTTTTATTTCGGGTGAATCGGGTGCAGTGCGGCTGTAAAACAAATCGGAATTGTGGTAAAACAGATACCACTGACCATTAAATTCTACGATGGAGTGGTGGTTGGTGCCGCTGTTTACCTCATCTAATAGGATGCCCTGGTACGTGTAGGGGCCCCAAATTTCTGATGCTGTGGCATACGCAATTTGGGGGCCTGTTTTGCCTTTTTCTCCCCGGGTGGAGTAGGAGAGGTAATAGGTATCCTGATATTTATGCACCCATACGGCTTCAAAAAAATCGTTCACTCCTTCTATTTGCCTCACGGGTTCCGAGTAAGTTACCATGTCTGCATTTAAAGGCACCATGTTCAAATCAATCTGACCAAAAAAGAGGTAAGCAGTGCTATCCTCATCTACAAAAACGGCAGGATCAATAAAGTCACGAGTATTCAAAACACCGGGTGAATCCTTGCTGACCAATGGTGTTCCCAATGCATCTTTAAACGGGCCGGCAGGAGAATCGGATACGGCAACCCCAATATAAGCGCGGTCGGTAGGAAAGTAAAAATAATACCTGCCGTTTTTAAAGGCACAATCGGGTGCCCATGCTTTTTCGGTGGCCCAGCTTATTGAATCCAAATGAAGTGCCACTCCATGGTCTTTCCAGTCGCTTAGGTTTTCCGAAGAATATACATGGTAATCCAGCATGTCAAAGGTCTGGCTATCGTCCCTGTCGTGCGAGGGGTAAAGGTATACCCGACCGTTAAACACGTGAGCCGACGGGTCGGCGGAATACTGTGAGGTTATTATCGGGGTTCCGGCAAAAACCGGAAGCTGGGTTAGCAGCAAAAGGATGGAGGGAAACCATTTCATGTAGTTATGTTTTGGAGGTACTTTCAAGGCCGGGGTTTATAAAATTAGGTGCACAAGGCGTTTAAAATCTCTGGTGCGTACGTAAAGCAACCGTGCTTTGAAAGCTTGAAAATACGGATTTTGTACAATATACCGTTCGGCTTTCGGTATTATTTCATTTGCCGTTAGGGGAGGAAAGTCGGTAGGCCGGTAGTTCAGATTTGCACCACCCGTATTTGTGAAACTTTACAATTGTCAGCATTTTTTAAGTAGAAGGAAAGGAAGGTAGTCTTTTTATTTTCACAAATTCCCTGTACTTTTCCACTAATGAACACCGGGTAGAAATTTCCACTTAAGGGATGGCTACAGGGCTTAAAAAAAGATAAAGATGAAAAAAGGAATGCTTCTGGTGGCAGGCTTATTTTTAGCCACCATTGCTTTTGCGAATAACGTTGAGGGGTATTGGAAAACGATTGATGACGGGTCGGGGGATGAAAAATCCATTGTAAAACTGTATGTGGAAGACGGTAAATTATACGGTGATATTGTAAAACTGTTAAATGAGCCCGACGGTTATGACCCGGTTTGCGACCAATGCACCGGTGCCCTCAAAAACCAAAAGGTAATTGGAATGACATTTATTAACGGGTTACACAAAGAGGAAGAAGCCTGGGTGGGCGACGATGGTATAGTTGATCCGGATAACGGTAAATGGTACGATGTTAAAATATGGCGGGACGGAAATACCCTGAAGGTGAGGGGGTATATCGGGTTTATTTTTCGCACCCAAACCTGGCTCCTCCACGAAGAATAGGGCACGTGCAAAGGCCAACTAAAAATGCCGGAAACAATAGGATCCGGCATTTTGTGTGTTTTAGTGTGGTGTTGTGTGGCTGGTACCTGTTAATCGGTAATCACCGGATTTTTAAACGGTTTTGTTTGCTCTTTCCCACTTGAATAGGCAATGAGTTGGTCGTACATCAATGGGTTTTTCCATTCCTCTTTGATGGGATTGCTAAAGTGCACATCTTCCAGGCGGTAAGGAAACCAGTCTAAATCGTCCCGAAATGCTTCCGCATAGCCGGTATCTGTTTCGTGTACCCGAACGGAGTTCACTTTTACATTTCCTTCCCCATTATTCATCTCAGTGGCCTGCATTATTTTGTCAATAATATAGAGCAACAGCAGGGCATACCCCTCGGCAGAAGGCGAAACCGGCATGACAACGTAACGGTCGCTGTTGGCTTTTATGAAGTTCATAAAGTCGTCCGATTCTTTGTTCCACGCACTGTACGCATGGTCAAAACTATCAACAATATCCCTAATGGTGCCTTTGGTCAGGCCAAAATCATAAATCATTTGCCCGTTATCCAGTTGGTTGGAAGTAAAAAATACCTCCACCACATAACTGTGCCCATGCAACGATTTTTTGCAACGATCGCTGGAACAACCGCGTACAATGTGTGCGCCTTCAAATTTGAATTTTTTACGAATAATCATGCTTGAATAGGTATGTTAAGGGGTAAGCACCTCACGGCGCAGTTCAAAATTCTGAAAATCTCCACCGTAATGCTCCGAGGTAAAGGCACCGTCTTTCGACTGGGTACCGCGCAAGGATTCGCAGGTGTGCACCAAACCGGCCAGGCGTACATACACACTTTTAGTACCGGCGGCTTTGCTCACCTCGTTGTATATTTTTACGGTTAATTCTTCCTGTAAATGTCCCCTACGTGCCACCCAATCCACAATGCGTTGCAGTTTTGATATGCCCAGAACCTTTTGGTCAGGGATGTAACTGATGATGGCATAAGCATCGTCACGAAACATGGTACTGAACGGTGCCACATGGTGGGAACATACCGACAGGATGTCCACCTTTTTGGTAATCGGAAAACGTTGGTTGCTTTCGTTGGGGAAGCTGGTCATATTGGGTTTGGTCATCCATCGTCCAGACAATAATTCGGCATCGTCGTTTAAGTGCGCACCGCAATACATTTTTGCCACCCGGTATGGGGTGCCTTTTTCGCCCCCAACATTGGGGTCGTTCAAATCAATTTTCATGGCTTTAAAAGCCTGAATCAGATGGTATTCGGTTACCGAACGCAGTACGAAATGCCCCTGCTCACTTATGCCGCCCACGTTCTCCACATTTT
>JAUIMD010000088.1 GCA_030433225.1 Bacteroidia bacterium | reverse complement strand
AGTGTAGGCTATTTTTGACCTACATCTTGCTTGCGCATGGTTTCTTCCAACAATTCCTTTAATTGCGAATTTTGCATGCGTTCAAGATCAGTGTCAACTATGTTGCCGTTTTTATCTACCAGCATGTAATGCGGTATTCCGGTTACCTTGTAAGTGTCACACAAAAATTTCCACTGCTCTTTATTTACGCGGTAATGCTCGCCTTTAATTTCTGAAATCATTGTATCCCAGGTTCCTTCGGGCGAACTTGGCCCGGTGATGTATACAAAGGCCACCTCTTTACCCTCCATTTCGTCCTTAAGCGGGGCAATGCGTTTTATGCCCGAACGGCATGGGCCACACCAGGTTGCCCAAAAATCCACATATACCACTTTGCCTTTGTAATTTTCCATCATGGAGGCAAAAAGTTCCTCGTTCGAAACATCGGGGACTTCCCGCACATTGTCTGGTTTGTGGGCTTTTAACCAGGCAATTTTTTCAATGGATTGCTCATTTGCCTGTTGCACATACGCTTCAATAAACGGGGTATGGATTTCTTGTTTCACCAATTGGTATGCATCAGCAGAAAGGGGATTCAATTGTTCAACTACATCCCGACAAATATCCTGCGAAAACATGATGTCGGTTGCTAAACCGGGTTCTATGTTAAAGGAATTGTATAGCCCTTCAATTCTTCGCGCATTATAAACCTTTTTAAAGTAGAAATCTCTATACGGTTGTAACAGTTGATAAAAGGCAGTAATAGAGTCCTGGGAAATTTCAAGCTTCATGTAGTTTAGTCTTTTATGTGTTTCCTGCTCCCAAAAACCTTTCAATGCATTCACCGCAATTTCCTCTTTTTCATCTATTTCCTTTCCGTTTTCTTTTAAATAGTTCATGACCTCCCAAAAAGAGGGGTCAGTTGCTGTGGAGTCGGCCAGGCTTTTCCATTCCGCAGTATAGGTCTTTCTAAACGAGGTTAAATCCTCGCTGTACGTATCCCAAAATGCCCTGTTTTCAGGTAGCTTGTTTACTGAATCCTGATAATTTAAAAAATCCACAATTTTTAGCTGGTAATCGGTAATATCAGGATGGTCGTTCAAATACTCCTCAATACCGGTAGTTGGCCTAATAGTTATAGGTTTACGCCCAATAAAACTGGCATATTTGAGCCGATTGATAAAAGAATAATAGGAATTGGTGGTGAGTGCCAACTCGTTATTCGCAAATTCATGAGTTAAAAAGGGAAGGTATTCCGGTTGTAAAGAATCCACGTCAAATTTAGCTCTGGAATCCAGTTTATGTTTTCTGCGGTATTCCGACCGGTAATTCATTTCATACGATAACATTTCCTCGGCATAGTGGTAGTCCAATTCTATTTGTTTCAGCTGGTAGGCTTTTTCACTCATCTGCCCACCTTCGTATTTTTCTTTGAGGGTTTGCTTATCCGCATCCCAAAAGGTTTGCACATACGCCACATAATCTTTAGGACTCATGTCCAAAATGTTTTTTCTAACATCCTGGTACTTCATGCTCACCAACGATTTTAACGATGAAAGCTCGTTGTTTATCGAGGCCAATTCCCCCATGTATTCGAGGGTTTTTTTGCGTGGAAAGTCAAACGAAATTACATGAAAAAGCTCTTTCCCCGGCTCCAGGTAAAGCATTGACGGCTGAAAGAACGAATTTTTCAAAAATACCTGGTGTGGATAATGTAACGGTACGGTTATGCTAAAATATCCATTGGGTTGAATGTCAATCGTATATTCATTCTGATCGCCGGTCAGGATATTATTCACCAAGAATTGCATCGTATTTACCCCACAACGAGGATTGTATTTGTAGAGGTATCCGCTATACGTGGCTGAATCTGATGACAAAACCGGTAAGGAGACCTCCTTGTCCTCGGAGGTTTTTACGCCCCGGTTACGGTCGTATACCTTAACATTTCCATCCGTATCGGTTACTTTTAAATTTTTCTGATCCACCGTAAGTTTCAGTTCCATGGCTTCTCCATTTGCATCCAGGCGAACTGTTCCTTTTCCTTTTTTAAACTTCAGGTGTTCGTACTTCCACAAGTTATTTTTATAGACGGCCACGGTATCAAACAAACACAGCTCCAGTGCTCCCGTTTGGGGGTTTCTCCATTTACCGTAAATCTCTTCAGGAAGTTGCTCCTTTTTCTTTTGCCCGGATAATTGAACGTCATAAATAAACCAGGCGCCACTTCCATTGCCTTCGGAGTAATCCAAACGCTCCGTTTTTTGATCGATTGGCGGAAAGGTCAGGGTATATCGAATATCACCTGATTCGGGAATGGCAACCCACTCCCCTAACAACACATCCTCAGCACCTTTTACGGTGTGTTTGGTTCCACCTAAAGGTTGAATGTACGTGTCGCGAGGGATAAAAATTTGAAACCCCGCCCGTATGCGAACATGAAATTGTAAGCGCGTTTCACTTTCGGTTAGTTCAACCTTTTCCAGGGTTACAAACGATTCTTTACTCATCCCAACAGAGGGATTTTCTACAACTTTAGCTTGCGCTGCAAACGTGAGCAGCAACGCCATAACGACTACAAATTTTTGCATGGTATATGTATTGATTGGTTGGTTGTCAGGGATTTTAATGGACCAAAAAAGTGAATATTTAAATGCATACCGGTTAACGGTTTTTCGTGTAAGCACGAATTTAGTCGAAATAATTCATTCATAACCACCTAATTTCCATTATATCGCTTAAAAGACATTAACAGTTCCTACAAAACGTGAATGCAAGTGTGTTTCTTTCCATAATGCTATCCCAATTGACTAGGTTGTTCTATCGGCTTCGTCAGTATGGCCTCCTCTTTTAAAATGTAATTTTTACACTTATTTAGGATTTTATGACTCAGAAATGCTATTTTTGCCCAATGCACCATTTGAAAACACGTACTATGAAACACAATATGAAGAACTTAATTATTGCCCTGCTCCTGCTTGTGGGTGCGGCAAAAACAACTGGCCAAAGCTGGCCGGGTGGCATTCACGATCCATCCAGCATTGTAAAAGATGGCGATACCTACTGGGTATTTGGCACCGGTGATGGAATTTACAGTATGTACTCCAAAGATTTAATTACATGGCAGTCCGGGCCAACCCCCTTTACAAAAACGCAATTTCCGGCATGGATTAATGATTATGTAAACGGAGCAGAAGATGCGCAAGGCAATCCCATTTTTCATGGCGGTTTTTGGGCACCAGACATCATTTACATGAACAACAAATACTACCTCTACTATTCCTGCTCTGAGTGGGGTACCATGACCTCCACCATAGGTTGCGTAACCAACAAAACACTCGACCCCAGCAGCCCCGATTACAAATGGGAAGATGTTGGTTTTCTGGGCATTTGGTCGTACCAGCCCGGGCTGGCGCTTAATGCCATCGACCCCTCCATTATTCGTGGCCACGATGGAAAAGTATGGATGGTATACGGATCGTTCAACCGCGAAGGCATTGTGATTACCGAGCTGGATTCCATTTCAGGAAAACCCAAAACCTATACCGGTAACCTCCCTGGCAGAAGCATCGCGAATTCGTGGACAGGCCCGTCGAGCAATGCCTATGGCGAGGGCGAAGGAGGGGCTATGATTTACCGCGACGGCTATTACTACCTCTTTTATAACAAGGGTGGATGTTGTGCCGGTATTGCCAGTTCGTATTACATTGTAATGGGACGTAGCACGCGCCCAACCGGCCCGTTTCTTGATAAGGACGGAGTACCCATGCGGCGGGTAGGTATACCCAGTGGAGGAACGGTCGTAATGAAACACGACGACAGCCGTGGGCAGGACGATCGGTACTACGGTCCCGGACACTTTGAAATGTATAGCGAAAACGGTGTGGATTATGTATCCTTCCACTATTACGACCCCAATGGTTTTTATCCCAACCCAGATGTAAATAACCAGGGCGGCCCAACCTTTGGATTGGCTAAACTGGATTGGGGAGAAGATGGGTGGCCCTCTATTTCGCTCGACTTTTTAGAGGAAGGAGCCTATACCCTTGAAAACCTGCACGGACAAAAAGTTGTGGATGCCCAAAACCACGAACCACTAAATGGGAAAGGGTTGTATCAATACACCGCCGATTCGTTGTACGACAGTCAAAAGTGGGTGTTTACCTCGCTGGGTACTGGCGAATACACCGTTACCAACTACGCCAATCCGGAGGTTTATGTACAGGCGGGTGGAAATAACTCGGCGGGTACACTAACGCTTAGCGATACCTACACAGGCAGTGTCAATCAAAAATTCCGTGCGGTCTCATCTCCGTTAGGATATACCTACATATATCCTTCCACTAAAGAGGTGGTGTGGTCGCTTTCGTTGCCTACCACCGGCGATGTAAGAATTGCCTTGCGGCGCGGTTCCACACAAAATATTCAGCGTTGGATTCCTTACCGATTCATAGAAACCCTGGACGTTTCCACCACCAATTATGAAATTGATTACGCGGCCGGAACGTACAAGGACATTTTAGTGAGCAGCAATGGTTTATGGGGAGCCGAGCCCTTTAACGATTCGTGGATGAGTACCCAAACTACCGGCGTACGAAACGACACCATTGCCGTAACCGTAACCGAAAACACCAGTGTAACCAGCCGTAAAAACCGCATATATGTTACCTCAAACGGAGGCGAAGTGGTGCAAATTACGGTTACCCAAAAGGGCAAACCAACCTCGGTAAAAGATGCGAAAGATGCTGCTCTGTTAAGTTTGTACCCGAACCCAGCCCATCAGCAGGTTGTACTAAATGTGGCCAAAGCGGCACAATTAACGGTATTCAGTCAAACGGGTCAGCAGGTGGCAACCCAACCCCTGGTAGCGGGTGAAAACAGCATTGATATAAGCCACTGGCAACGCGGAATGTACTTTGTAAAAGTCACCGTCGATCAACACACCATTGTAAAAAAGATGGTAAAAAAATAACCTGCTTCGGCAGCAACAACAAGAGCCCTTTTCAGGGCTTTTGATGTTTTCAGCACCCTGCATCATACTTCGCTGTGTCTGCCAACGGTTAATGGCTGTCAAGTTTGTATCCCTCATTTGCTGATATTCGGACGGCCTTTGCCTGAACGATCCTTTACTTTTGTGCCATGAAAAATTCTGCCATGGTCAAATCGTCTTTCATATACCTTTCGCTTGTTGTGTTAACTTCCTTTGTTTTGATGGGAAGTACCTGTACATCCAACGCAAAAAAAACATCTACCGGTCATGGATATGCCGCTTTCCATCCCGGTGAAATTTGGCTGGATACGGACAGCGTTCACATTAATGCCCATGGGGGTGGAATACTTTTTCACGAAGGAACCTATTATTGGTTTGGTGAGCATAAAGTGGCTGGCCGTGGTGGAAACCGTGCCATGGTAGGAGTTTCCTGCTATTCGTCGTCCGACTTAATGAACTGGACCTCTTGTGGCATTGCACTTCCGGTGGCTACCGATACACTATCAGAAATTACCAAAGGGTGTGTAATTGAACGCCCCAAAGTAATATACAACGAAAAAACCGGCATGTTTGTCATGTGGTTTCACCTGGAACTGAAAGATCAGGGCTATGCCGCTGCCCGTACCGGACTGGCCATAAGCGATAAAGTATCAGGGCCGTATACCTATGTAAAGTCGTTCCGTCCCAATGCCGGCATTTGGCCCATGGAAATGACCAATCCATCGCGTGATACGGGCAAATACAACCATTTAAAATGGTGGACCCCCGAATGGAGGAAAGCCGTGGAAGAAGGATTGTTTGTACAGTATGATTTTGAAAAAGGACAAATGTCGCGCGATATGACCCTGTTTGTGGATGACGATGGAAAAGCCTACCACATCCATTCGGCCGAAGAAAATCTAACCCTGCACATCTCAGAACTTACCCCGGATTACCAGGATTTTACCGGCAAATGGACACGCATATTTCCGGGAGGACACAATGAAGCACCGGCCCTTTTTAAACGCGGGGGTAAATACTATTTAATTGCTTCGGGTTGTACCGGCTGGGACCCCAATGCAGCTCGCTCGTTTGTGTCCAATTCCATCTGGGGACCCTGGGAAGCCTTGGGAAATCCCTGTATCGGACCGGATTCGGCCCTCACCTTTCAGTCGCAAAGTACCTATGTGCTGCCCGTGCAGGGAAAAGAAGACGCGTACATTTTTATGGCCGACCGCTGGCGACCACGCAACCCTATTGACGGACGCTACATTTGGTTACCTATAAGCTTTGAGGACGAAAAACCGGTAATTGAGTTTAACGAAAAATGGGACCTGTCCGTTTTTGAGTAATTCAGGGGTATGCTTTTTCGCCCCAAAATTCGGCACACTTATTCTGCTCGGCATACCTAAGCACCGTAAAACCCAGTGCTATGGCTCTGCTAAAATCATTACAGCCTTGCTGCTTGTTTCCTTGTTCGTAATGCGCCAGCCCACGTAAGAAATAGGCATTTTTATTGTCGGGTTCCAAGGCAATGGCTTTGCTGCAATCTGCTACAACTCCCTTCAGGTCATGTGGGAAGCGGGTTGCCGCCCTATTTACATACACCCTGGCATTGGTTTGATCTTTTAGGATATAGGTATCCAAATCAGCTTTGGCACCTTGTGCTTTTCCTATGGCCATTAATACGCGCGCCCTGCTTAAAATATCCTCCAATTCCGCTGATTGGGCAATGTCCTTATCCAGTTTTTTAAGCAACTTCTTGTATTCAGGTGTAGTCCAAAAGCCCATCGTCATTTTTACCCAATCGTTGGGTATAATTGGGTATGCTAAAGGCACATAGCTTACATAATTGAACATTGAGCGCACAGAAATTTGAGCATTTTACCAAATATTGGTAACTTTGACAAAAAGAAGAGTAATGAAAAACACATCCATATCCCTCGGAAATTATTTTGATCAGTTCGTGCAAACCCAGGTTTCTGCTGGACGATACAAGAATGTTAGCGAAGTAATCAGAGCTGGACTACGACTATTGGAAAACGAAGAAAGTAAAGCCAGTGCCTTAAGAAATGCTATTCAAGAAGGAATTGATAGCGGAATTGCTCACGATTTCGACCCCAAAAAAAATCTTGAGGAATTAAAAGCTAAACACAAAAACAATGGCTAAATACGAATTAACCAACAAAGCCGTTGCAGATTTAAATGGGATATGGGAATATACGGTTGAAAATTGGTCAGAGAATCAAGCTGACAAATATTATGGTATGCTTCTTGAACTTTGCCAAGACATAGCTGACAATCCAGAATTGGGAAAAAACTATGACGGAATCAAATCTGACCTATTTGGATTAAAAGCAAATCGACACATAATATTTTATCGAAAACGAATTGACCACCCCATCGAAATTACGAGAATTTTACACGAACAAATGGAATTGAAAAACAGAATATGAGAATAATTTTAAACTACACCCAACCATGTGAATACGTAATGGCGGGTTAAATGCAGCACTAT
>JAUIMD010000087.1 GCA_030433225.1 Bacteroidia bacterium | reverse complement strand
GATGTACGATGCCATTAAGCTGGAAACGGGCGACATCCTAACCGACATTGAGGATGCTGAAGAAATTCCTTCGGCACTGGCAGCCTATCCCAATCCGTTTACCGAAACTCTCCACATTCAAACCAGCCTGCCATACAGCGGAAAAACCCGTGTTGTTTTGCTCGACGTAAGCGGCAGACAACTGGCAACTGTCTTTGATGGAAACTTATCTGCCGGTGCACATTCTTTTGTATTCGAACAAGCAGCACTCCCTCTAGGATTGTACTTTTTGCAACTCACTAACGAAAACTACAGTGAGCGCTTAAAAATAATCCGGAAATAGGTCCTGACTTAAGGGCGATACAGGTACAAGAGCCAATCTTGTTGGGTTGGGCACACTATTTCTTTGCTGGAAGTAGCCGTATTTTTCACGGGTAGATATTCACCAGACCTTGGATTAAACCAGGTCATTTCAAAACCTTTGGCTGGAATTTCAAAATCAATAGGGGCACCATCGGTCGAATAAATCAGGTATACTTCTCCGGGTTTGGCATAAACAAAATCATTCGGGTTTGATGTCAACGTATCCATCGATTGCATCTCGGTTAATGGCAAAGGGTGGTTATTAAAAAACTCAAGCGCCACTTTGCACTGATTCCAGAATAAATCCCGGCTTCGCCAATCCTCACAGCTTAAATCGGAGTGTGCATGTTTGTAACCAAAATACCATTCCGTGCCATATCCACCGGCCAACAATGTTCCCCAAAGGCCATTTATCCGGGCATTGTTGTGCAATGAATCTTCACTATCAGGCAATAAAGCATGAGACGCATCCCCCGGTTCATCAACTGCCACTACCCAGGGTTTTCCTGCATTTTTTGAGGCCTTCACCCACTTATGTACCGCACCGTGAACTAAGGAAAAATCGGAATTTTTGGTTTGAATGGAAATACCTTGTAAGTCAGATTGCTGACCCAACAGGGGCCGATATACTTTTTCGTGCTGATTAGGGTAGGTATGCAAAACTATCGGAGATTGATAGGGATCATTCGTATGAAAGTAGCTTGCCATTTGTTGTACCTGCCCGGTAGATTGCGTATTTTCTTCCCCAAGGTTCCAATTGATGGCCAGGTGGTGTCCGTATCTCGAAATCAACTCCCTGTAATACAGTTTGCGCTCGCGGCCTAATTCTCCTCCATCCATTTTATGGTTGTTTTCTGTCTCCTGCGTTTTAAAATGCAAAAACATCCCTTTGCTGTCTCCATAACTAAACAGTTGTTCCCACTGATCCATTTTAGATACATCAAACCGGTCGTGCTCCACATATATCTCCCAAAGATGGTTAGTGTCTTTAATGTTGGCCTCCTTTTCGTACGATGCTTCATCCACTTTTAAGAGGTGTGGAAATACATTTCTGTCGTCTCCATCCACATTAAAGGTTAAAAAAGAGAAGGCATTCAGACCTTTTACGGATAAATAATGAATGGCGCCCAACAGGTTTTTCCCTTTCGAGCGATCAGCACCCCATAAATATGCGTCCGCATCTGCATTGTAATCTTGCTTATGTGGAGTCCAGCTTTTTCTGCGGTTTCCCACATTAGGGGTTGCATCAAAATCGTCGTATGCCAAAAGGTTCTCGGGAGCATCCACCCCCGCTTTTAAAAAATAGGTTTTACTTTCTGCAAACTGCAGGTAATGAGTGCCCACATACCTTAATTTTCCAAGGGCATTCGCACCTTTTCGGGTTGATTTTATCTTTAACGTTCCGCTGAAGCCATCCATATATTCGGCACTTTCTCCTGTCTCATCCTTCACCGCAATGTCTTTCCCTTTGCGGAAACTTACCGAATAATTCCATTTCCCTGCCGAGGGCGGTAAAAAGTATACACGCCACTTATTTCCTTTGGTTGCCGAGGTAAAGGCCGCATTTCCATCTGCCGCAAAATGCCCGGGAACCACCAATTGCACCGTATCTTTTATGAACGATACCGTTAAACGATAGTCGGAGAAGGGATTGGGACTAGAAGTTTCACCGCACTTCGGACCGTCAAATAAGAGTGTGATTGCCTGCCAGGGCGCTAAGGTTCCACTTACCTGTGGACTAGCGGTAATGGTTGAGGCAAGAACCGAAAAAACAAAAAAGATAACCGTTAAAACGTGAGATTTAAATCGTTGCATAAGAAAGGTTTATTCAGGTGCGAAAATTTCAATGGATTGCAGCTCTCCACCTCCCCGTTTGGGACTACCCGCTGCAATGTAGAATTTCCCGTTATGTTGGATTAGCTGGCTGCCATGCCGCCCGGTGTGCATAAGTGAAAGGAGCTTCCATTCTCCTGATTCTATGGACAAACATTGCGTTTCGGAATGCGCTTTGGGGTCGTTGTTTTCTCCTCCTACATAGAGAATTTTATTGCCCATTAAAGCCACACCCCCTGCTGCCGTGGCAACCGGAAGCTGATGAGCGAGTGTGATCCACCGTTGAGTCTGAAAGTCGTACACATCCACATAAGGATTGGTTGCCCCAAAAAATGCAGAAAAGTTATCGGGGTGGTGAAAACTGGTGTTTCTGCCTCCTATGCAATACAATTTTTGCCCAACTACAATAGCATTAAAATGGTCCCGAATGGTGGGTGCTTTCGTTAAGCTTTTCCAGGTATTCGTCCTGGGATCGTATGCATCGAACTGGTTGGTGGTACCACTGGTATGTCCATATTCAATGCCGCCAACAACGTAAATCGTGTCGTTGAACACCGCCACACCTGCGCTTCCCCTTCTGTACATTTCGGGAATCTCCGGACCTTCTTTCCATAAATCTCTTTCCGGATAATATATCCAAATGTGGGAAAGTGGCGTTTCCCTGGGGTATTTTCCGGTCATGGCGCTTACCAGGTAAATGGCATCTCCATACACAACCGGCTGAAAATGATGCATTTCAAAGGGTGGTGTTTTTAGCGCCTGCCAAGTCTGTGCATTGGGATCAAAAACATTGACAGGGTTATTGCCTCTGCCTCCCAACAAGTAAAACTTTCCCTGAAATTCAACAAAGGCATTTTCATGTCGTCCGGTTACTTCCCCGTTTGATGGCAAGGTTTTCCAGGTATAAGCGTCAAGTTTTTGGGCATAACCAGTTGCAGCTATGCTTAGTAAAAACCCTACAATAAAAAGAATGCGCATCTGAAATTTCTATTAAAATTAGAATTTTCTAAAGTTAAATATTGTGGCCTGAAAAAACCCGGAATTGGATTCTATATTAGGAATGGGTTCCATACATTTACCAGATTCTTCGGGTTGCTTTCACTACCCCGAGGCAATACATTTTATTTCTGAACTGAGCCTTATTAAAATCACCATTTGTAGCGATTGTAGCTACGTACGTCTTGCTCTAGTTTTGCACTATGAAGATTAATTCTTAGTACAAAACAAAATAGTGCCCCGACTCCTCCTCCATATTATGTTGCTGCAAACGGCCTTTGGCTGGTATGCTGTATTGGCGCAAGCTAAAACCAATAGCTCCATTTTTGGTGTGGTTACGGATGAGGATGGAAACCCCATACCTTTTGCTACCATTCAGGTAAGCAACACCCACACCGGTACGGTTGCCGATATGCAGGGCAAATACACCTTAGAGGTAGACTATACCGACAAACTGGAACTGCAATTTTCCAGCATTGGCTTTATCAGCCGAACACTGGAGGTTACCATAGTTACTGGTAAAAAGCAGGAAATAAACATGCAACTGGCCACCGATAGAATTGCAGTGAACGAGGTGCAGGTAAATGGAATCCACAAAACCACTCAGGTTGAGCAATCCGGTTATGCGGCCAACTCGGTTTCCTTAAAAGAAATTCAATCCGAGGCGATCGATCTAAACCTGGTGCTGCGACAAATACCAGGGGTTCAGGTGAGGCAGCAGGCCGGCTTCGGGTCGCGGGTATCGTACAGCATCAATGGGATGGATGGAAGTGCCATCCGTTTTTTTTACGATGAAATTCCGATGGAGTATTTTGGGTCGTCCTTTTCCCCATCCACCATACCGGTAAACCAATTGGAGCGGGTAGACGTGTACAAAGGTGTGGTACCTGTAGACCTGGGAAGCGATGCCCTGGGTGGCGCCATAAGCCTACACAGCCGTAAAGATTTGCAAAACACCCTGTTCGCCTCCTACACCATGGGGTCGTTTAACACACACAATGCCTCGGTAAGTGGCACCTGGCGTGACTCGGCCAGCGGATTTACTGGAAAAGTAGACTTGTTTTACAATTACTCGGACAACGATTATGAGGTGTGGGGAGATGACATTTATGTGACCAATACAGAAACTTTTGAAGTGGAAAGGGGCATTCGTGTACCGCGTTTTCACGATGCCTTTGAGTCAGCCTCCTCCAAAACCGAAGTTGGTTTTACCCGAACCAAATGGGCAGAAAAGGCTATGGTTGGATTTCTGTATTCGGGCATGGACAAGGAGATGCAGCATGGAGCCACCATGGAGGTACCTTTTGGGAAAGCTTCGTATACGCAACAGGTACTGATGCCTTACCTTAATCTGCAAAGTACCCCCTTGCTCCATCAAAAACTGGAACTGCGAAACTTTACGTTCTACTCCAGCCTGGAGCGTTCACGTGTAGACACCACCCGCAACATTTACAACTGGTATGGAGAAGTTGAACCCATAAAGCGTGTATTGGGAGGGGAACAATCGTATACCCTTAACCAGCTCACGGAAAACTCGGTACTCAACCGTTTTAACACCACTTTTAAGTTTAACCACCTCCATAAACTGGTGTACAATTACGTGTTTACCCACGTAAACAGAACCGACCGTGATCCGCTGATAACTCAAAAAACGGAAGGGTACTATGCCCCCCAAATCTTAAATAAGCATGTGATGGGGCTTTCGTACAACAGCCTCTGGTTGCAGGAGAAATTGCTGGCGAGTCTTTTTGTTAAATACTTTGGGTACAATGCCAGCGTAAAGGTGTCAGAAACGGTGGCTGGGGTTACGGAGTACAGTACCCACCATGCTTCGGCAGCTGCTCCGGGGTATGGTGTGGCATTGGCGTATACCGCATCCAATAGGGTAAAGCTAAATTTCAGTTTTGAAAATTCCACCCGATTGCCCGAAGCGAACGAAATTTTGGGGGACGGCCTGGTCATTCTTCCCAACAAGGATTTGCAAGCCGAAAAGAGCTTTAATGCAAACGCAGGTTTTGATGTGTATCCGGTAAGTAATGCACATCACCACTTAAGAATGACCGGAAACCTATTCTATCGCAATGTGTCGCAAAAAATGATGCTTGCAATTGCCAGCGATCCCGGTGTTTTTCAATACATCAACTTTGATAATGTGCTTATAAATGGCGTGGATGGTAGTGTGGATTACGCCTATAAAAACTGGTTTAGCTTTGTGCAGTCGGCGGCTTACACGCACCCCATCATCCAAACCGATACCGATGAATTTGGAAACAGCAATGGCCTCGACAATACGCGCATGCCCAATACCCCGTTTTTTAATGCCAATACCGAGGCCCGCATTCATTTAAATGAGTTGTTGGATTCAAAGCATCGCTCCTTTGTGTACTGGCGCTTTAATTATGTGGCACCGTTTTACCGGCATTCGGAGAAATACGGCAATAAAAACAAAGATTACATTCCGCAACAACAAGGACATAACCTGGGCGCAGGCTACGGCTTCCTGCAAAACAAACTCATTTTTTCGGTGGATGTAAGCAACATTTTTAACGCACAGCTTTACGACAATTATGCCCTGCAAAAACCGGGCAGAGCCTTTTACCTGAAAATCAATTATCAATTTTATAAATCAAACTAAATCAACAAAGAATGAAGCAACTTTATGTAGGCCTGCTTGCCCTGATGATGGCATTGGCCACTTCGTGTGAAGAAGATAATGTGACCCCTCCGGTAGAAGGAGAAACCCTGCCTTTTGCCGTATTGGGCGTAATTGACGGGGCCTATTACCTGGCACAGGTTGAAGACTTAAGTCAGGGAAGCCTGAGTTTTGTAGACAACGGAACACAGCTGGATGCCGACCAGGCTGCGCGGGTTATTTCAGCCGGCGATTATTACTATTCGCTAAACTACGGTACCGGCTTACTTACGCAATATGCACCGGACGAAAACGGCGGATTTGATGTGGTGAAGGAAATTAATGCAGGTTTGTCGGTAGGTACCAACCGCCCCCGCTACAAACTGGCCAGCGAAAATACCATTATGGTGTACAATGTGGTGGTAACTCCGGTGTACCATGCTACCAACACCGATAGCATTATCGACAACATTTGTACTCTGCGCCTGGCATCTATCGATATTCCATCGCTTACCATTGCGAATTTAACGGAGTTTGTAATTCCCCAAACCGAAGAAGCAAAACAAGGTGCAACCATTGGCTACCACCCCATGCGTGTGGATGGCCCTGTAATTGCCGACGATAAAATTTATTTCGGACTGATGCACCTGGATATGTCTGACGCTACCATTCCACCCCCCTTCCGCAAACCGAAGCAGAGCGGGTTGGAAACCCTGGTTTTCGACTATCCATCGCTGAGCAACGGAACCATTACCCAATCCGATGAGGCAACCGGACATACCGGTGGTTACCGCTCACCATCTATGCATGTGGATGAGCAAGGCGATGTGTACCAGGTAAACTGGTTTATTTCAGGCAACTCGTTTGATTTATCGGGTGGCGACAAAACGGTAATTACCCGTTTAAAAGATGGAGCTTACGATCCTTCCTACCTTTTTAATGTATCTGAAGCACTGGGCCTTTCCACAAAAATTGGTGCCAATGGTTGGTTTTATGTTGGAAATGGTATTGGATATATGCCTATTTACCTGGAGGATGAAGGCAAGTACAACGGCGAAAATACGTGGACCGTGGCCAAAGTAGACATTTACAACAAAACGGCCGTTAAACTTGATTTGCCGCTATCTGGCTTGTTCTCATATGAAAGCGGCGTGGTAAGCGATGGCAAATTTTACATGGCCATTAGCCCGATTGGTGGAGAATCGTACGTGTACCAGTTCGACCCTGAAGATGACAGTGCAACCGGCTTTGCAAAAGGCCTGAAACTGGATGGAGGCAACGTGATAGTAGAAGGAGTTTACTAGCATCCACCCACAAAATAAATTCTATAACCGGCCTTTTTAAAAAGGTCGGTTTTAAAACTTTCCAAGATGAAAACACTTTTTCAAATCCTGTTGCTGACCTTTTTAGCCGTTTCGTGCGGCCAGCAGCAAAAGCATGGCGGCCCTCCTTACGAGCAACTGACACCGCAGCTGAACCTATCGGGGAAACAGGCCAAATATTTTGATGAAATCACCCAGCGCTACAATGCCACCCGGGCCGAAGCATTTGCCGAAGCGCGTGCCGGGGGTAAAATGGACCGGGAAGCCATGTTGGCCAAAATGAAGCAACTGTTTGCTGCTCAGGATAAAGAATTGGGTGAAATTCTTAACAACGAGCAATTT
>JAUIMD010000086.1 GCA_030433225.1 Bacteroidia bacterium | reverse complement strand
TCCGGACAGCTCGCGGCAGGTGAACATACGGTGAATTTTCAGCGCAACCAATTGCCTGACGGGGTATATTTTTACCGGCTTGAAACAGCCACAACCCAACGCACCGGCAAACTAATTTTACATTAAACCTTCCTTTTATCTCTATAATCCGAGTCCGGCTGTAGTGGCCGGACTTTTTTTATCCCTTTTACGGAGTGAAAAAGATATCCGCCAAAATTTTACAGCCTTGTTAATATCGCTATTTTTGCAAGCGTTTTTTACGGCTAAAACAGAACTTTACTATACCTGAAACCGCTAAA
The DNA here is from genome assembly GCA_030433225.1 of Bacteroidia bacterium. Taxonomy (GTDB): domain Bacteria; phylum Bacteroidota; class Bacteroidia; order Bacteroidales; family UBA5342; genus JAUIMD01. Next base: position 7,202 of record JAUIMD010000086.1, on the reverse strand, counting down.
AAACATACAAAAGCATACGGTGTGACCAAAAAACAGTTGATACTTCGTTTAAAAAACCTGGTGCTCGCGCCCAAAAAAGAGTGGGAAGTTATTGCCAGAGAAGAGCGGGACGGCAAAGAAGCCATCCACCAGTTTTCATTGCCCCTCATTGGTTTTTTAACGGGGGCCTCGTTGCTGGGCATTTTGGTTAACAACCAGGGGTTTGCTGTTGAGTTTGCGCTGAAAATGGCGCTGACGGATTTTCTTAGTGCCTACGGTTCCGTTTACCTTTCGGCCGTTTTAATTCATTTGGTTCGTCACTTTTTTAAATGGGACAGTTCCTACAGTCAAACTTTTTTATTTGTTGGTTTTGCCTTTGGTTTAACCTTTGCCATAAAAACTATAACAAACTTATTTCCCGAATTTTACATGCTCCGTTTATTGGTTCTTTATACGATATACATTGTGTGGGAGGGAGTAGTTCCGGTGTTTAAAATAAAAGATCAGCAGCGGCATGCCTTTGCAATGGTATGCAGTGTTATTATATTGGGGATTCCCTTTTTACTGGATTATGTATTAAAACTGGTTATACCGGGAAACAGCGTATTATAAAATGCCAAAAATCGATAAAAACATAGTGATAAAAAACAAGCGTGCCACGTTTGATTACGAGCTGCTGGAGAAATTTACAGCGGGCATTGTACTTGTTGGAACCGAGATCAAATCCATACGATTGGGGAAAGCCAGCCTTTCGGAATCGTATTGTGCCATTCACAACGGTGAAATGTGGCTGATCAACATGAACATTTCGGAATATTTTTACGGATCGTACAACAACCACGAAACCCGGCGTGACCGTAAATTATTGCTTAACAAAAAGGAGCTGAAAAAGATAGAACGAAAGACGAAGGAAACCGGACTAACCATAGTACCTACCCGTTTATTTTTTAACGAACGTGGATTTGCGAAAGTGCGTATAGCCCTGGCTCGTGGAAAAAAACAGTACGATAAGCGCCAAACCCTGCGCGAAAAAGACGACAAGCGCCAATTGGATCGGGTAAAGAAAAGAGACTTTTAAACGTATTTACCGTTTTTTTCTGAAAAAATCCTGCAGCAATTCTCCACATTCCTGTTCAAGCACCCCTCCCCTTACTTCAGTTTTGGGATGCAACAAGTTTTGTTGGCGGGTATATCCAAACTTTTTATCGGAGGCACCGTAAACCAGCCTGCCCAACTGGGCCCAATGGAGAGCACCGGCACACATCACACACGGTTCAAGGGTAACAAAAAGGGTACAATCATTTAAGTATTTTCCTCCTAAAAACCCGGCGGCCGCAGTAATGGCCTGCATTTCGGCATGCGCGGTAACATCGGTAAGCAGCTCTGTGAGATTGTGAGCCCTTGCAATAACCCGCTGGTGCGCCACCACAATTACCCCAACCGGCACTTCATCTTTTTCATATGCATCCTGCGCCTCTTTTAAGGCCAGTTGCATAAATTTTTCATCAGTCTGCATGAGAGGAGGAGCCTGGTTTGGAAATGAGGCGTTCCATTTCGTCTTCGGTAAATAAGGTTGGATAGTGATTATCGAAAACGCTGATCATTTTTCGGATAACGGTTTCCCGTAAAAACTTTGAGCGGTTTTTCACGGCAAAATCACCACAAAAGCGGTCTACTGTTTTCATCTCGTATTCGTTCAGCGCAATGGTGATGCGGTGCTTTCTTTTCATTGTAAATCACTTAAAACATTTGATGGAGACAAAGGTACATTTCTATGGCAATTTCCCATGGCTGATCAGGGTTTTCAATGCATCATTTTGTACACCAGTTCTTTTATTAATTCGCCCGGGGTAGCTGACACATTCCCCACCCCTTTTAACATGGCATCGCAATTACGTATTTCGGTAACAATACGCAGTACTTTGCCGGGTTTATACATGCGCATGGCAGCCTGGTATTTTTTAGCAAAAAAAGGCCGTATGCCAATGGCAGCCGCAATACCTCTATCGGATTTATCGGGCAGGTAGTAACACACCATCAGGTTACTAAAGAAATTAAATAGGGTTACCAGCGTTACATTGATGGGGTTGTTTTTCGGGTTTTTCTCGAAATAATCGACAATAAGATTGGCCTTAAAAATATCTTTTCGGGCAATGGCATCTTCCAGCTCAAAGTTGTTAAAATCCTTACTGATCCCGATGTTTTTCTCCACCATTTCCGGCGTAAGTATTTTCTCCCCGGTTTTTAAGGTAATGATCAGTTTATCAATTTCGTTGGCAATTTTGCTCAACTCCGTCCCTAAAAAATCGCACAACATTACGGCAGCCTTTGCTTCAATTTTTAGTCCCTTATCCAGCACATATTGCTGAATCCAGGCAGGCACCTGGTTGTCGTACAGTTTTTTTGATTCGAAATAAATGCTGTTTTTCTTCAGGAGTTTGCCCAGCTCGCGCCGCCCGTCTATTTTTTTGTATTTGTGGTTTAGTACTAAAATGGTTTGCGGCTGAGGTTTCTTTACGTAGTGCGCCAGGTCTTCAATTTTATCCACCTCCTGCGCCTCTTTCACAATCACCACATGGTAAGGAGCCATCATAGGGTAGCGCCGTGCCGTGTCATTGATTATGGCTGCCGAAACGTCTTTCCCGTACAACACACTGAGGTTAAATTCCTGCTCGTCTTTCGAGAGAACGGTTTCTTCTATTAAATCAGAAATCAGGTCGATAAAGTACGGTTCGTCTCCTGTAAGGGTATAAATCTGGCCATATTTTTTGGCCTGGATGTCTTTAATAATTTGAATATGATCCATAGGTACTATTCGTAGTGCAGGTGTTTAACAGAGGTTCCGTTTTCAATAATGTCCTGCAACGCTGCCACGCCAATTTTCAGGTGGTTGTCTACAAAATTACGGGTTACAAGGGTGTCGCTTTTTTCAGTTTTTATGCCCGACGAAATCATGGGTTGATCCGATACGAGTAGTAGCGCGCCGGTGGGGATATGGTTGGCAAAACCAACGGTAAATACCGTGGCGGTTTCCATATCAATGGCCATGGCCCGCGTTTTTACCAGCGAAAGTTTAAACTCTTCGTCGTACTCCCACACCCTACGATTGGTGGTATATACAGTGCCCGACCAATAATCCTGTTCGTGCTCAACAATGGCACCCGAAACAGCGCGCTGCAAACTAAAAGCGGGCAAGGCAGGCACCTCCTTGGGCAGGTATTCATCCGAGGTTCCGTCGCGACGGATGGCAGCAATGGGCAGTATAAAATCGCCCAGGTTGTTTTGTGGTTTTAAGCCGCCACACTTGCCTAAAAACAATACGGCTGTTGGATTAATGGCCACCAGCAAATCCATAATGGTAGCTGCATTGGCGCTTCCCATGCCAAAGTTAATAATGGTAATTCCGTTTGCACTGGCGTTGGGCATGTTGGCATCCTTCCCCACAATAGGCACATGGTACCATTTGGCAAACTGTTCAACGTAATGATTAAAGTTCGTCAGCAATATATGTGGAGTAAAATCCTCCAATTTTCGTTTGGTATAGCGTTGCAGCCAATTGTCTACAATTTCCTTTTTCGTAATCATGCACTTGTGTTTGTTGATACGCCCTCTGGAATATAATCTGTACATTCGCAGAATGACCAAAGATAGCAAATTAGCTGTACTAAACTTACCCCGGTACCCTTTCAACCTAAAAAACGAAAACGGGAAAACCTACATCTGGGATATTTTGCGAAAGCGATTTATACTGCTGACCCCCGAAGAATGGGTTCGGCAGCATTTTGTGCAATACCTGATTCAGGAGTTGGGCTATCCGGTAGGAAAAACAGGGAATGAAATTGCCCTGAAAGTAAACACCATGAATAAACGTTGCGATACGGTAATTTATGATGCGTTTGCACGGCCCCTGGTTATTGTGGAATACAAGGCACCGGGCATCCCCGTTGATCAGCGGGTTTTTGATCAGATTTTTGTGTACAACACCCGACTTAACGTACCTTTCCTGTTTGTTTCAAACGGCTTACAACATTTTGCCTGTCGCATAAAAGATGGCAAACCCCTGTTTTTGCGTACCATCCCACATTTTAAGGATTTAGAACTTCTTCAGGCACCGTAAACCATGCTAAATCTCGCAATATAATTTAAGGGCATTCCAAATTACAGAACGCACAAGCAATTGGATTTTTAGCTACTTTTGACCCTAAATTTTATTGAAATTGAAGGCTATAGCTAACACCCTGCGTTCACTCCTTGCCTTGCTTCTGTTGCAGCTTACGTTGCTCATGAGCTTTACGGCATTATTGCCTGGTGTAGTACCTGTAGCTCATTGCGTAAAAAAACAGCCCACAACGTTTAACAAGGCGCCCGCTAACGGTGAGCCGTCATCCCCGCTTTGGGCCATTTGCCTTGAGGAAGAAACGGAAGAAGAGGATGAAGACCCTGCAGAGGAAGAGGAAGCACAGTGGTTTTTTATCAACTGCTCGCCGGTATCCTTCGGTCCGTCACCTGCAGTTCCTTTCGGTTTTGTATCCTCATTCCCGGTAACGCAACAAAGCTCTTATTACTTTTCAGACACATCTCCCCCCACATTAGTGGCGCAGCATGCCAGCCTATAAACGAAGCTGTTCCGTTTTCGTTTAAAATTTGTACCCCCTGGTAAGGCCAACATGCCGCCAATTCCCATCAAAAATTTTCCATTTTTCAGTGGTGCTTTACGGTATACCCTTTGGTATGTTCTATTCACCACCTTTTGTAATATGTAGGCAAAATTGCCAATCTATTTTAACACAAACATGATGTTTTTAGTAATGATTATCGTGTTCATTCTGGGCTATATGCTTATTGTTTTTGAGCACGTGAATAAAATTAACAAGGCCGCTTCCGCATTGCTTATTGGAGTTGCCCTTTGGACCATTTATGCCCTGGCAGGTGAGTCGATTCTTGCCAATGGGTTCAGCCATACCTGGCATGCATTTCAGGCGACCTTTGAAAACGGCACCCCGGGTGTCGAGGATATGCGCCACTTTATAACCCATGTAGAACTGTTTCACCACCTGGCCGAAATTTCTTCCATCCTCTTTTTTTTAATTGGCGCCATGACCATTGTTGAGGTAGTGGATAAATACCAGGGATTCAGCATAATTACCAACCAAATACACACCACCAATGTACGGGCATTGCTTTGGATTGTATCCATCATCACCTTTTTTATGTCGGCGCTGTTGGATAACCTGACTACGACTATAATAATTCTTACGCTGCTGCAAAAAATGATCAGCCGTAAAGAGTTCCGGTGGATATTTGCCAGCTTGGTGATTATGTCGGCCAATGCCGGTGGGGCCTGGTCGCCTATTGGCGATGTTACCACCATTATGCTTTGGATTGGCGGACAAATTACCGCGGCCAGCATTGTGGAACATTTATTTGTACCCAGTTTAGTAAACATGCTGGTAGTTACCACTATATTAAGTTACTACATTAAAGGACGTGCGTTACGCCCCCAGCTCGAACAGGCCGAACAGGAACAGTTTACCACCAAAAAGGAGCAGCTGTTTATTTTAATTATTGGCGCTACGGCCCTTATATCGGTACCTGTTTTTAAAACTGTAACCCACCTCCCGCCTTTTTTGGGAATGATGCTGGGACTTGGATTGCTATGGGTAATTACCGACCGTTACCTAAAGCGTGTTGAAAAAGTAGACCACCGTAAACTCACGGTAATAGCAGCCCTTAAATCCATCGATATCCCTACCATTTTATTCTTTTTAGGCATTTTATTAGGCGTAAGTGCATTGCAATCTGCAGGGCAGTTGGATGCCTTAGCCGCCTGGCTGGGCAGTCATTTTGCCAATGTGTATGCGCAAAACTTCATCATTGGCGTTATATCGGCCATAGTGGATAACGTACCGCTGGTGGCCGCTTCTATGGGCATGTACGACATTCAACCCCTTACGTCGGCCCCGGCACTGCAACAATTTGTAGTGGATGGCCCCTTTTGGGAGCTGCTGGCCTATTGTGCCGGAACGGGAGGAAGTTTGCTGATCGTAGGTTCGGCTGCCGGTGTGGCAGCTATGGGCATTGAACACCTCAACTTTGTGTGGTACATGAAATTTATGGGATGGATTGCTTTTGCCGGATATGTGGCCGGCATTGCAACTTATTTTTTACAAAACATGGTGTTGCATTGCGGATGAGGCATCCCCTCCTCCCTTAAAAACCAATTAAGAAACGTATTAAATGCTTACAAAAATGTATAATTCCATTAAAAACAGGCTGGTAAAATACCATGCTTCCGAATCGGGCTTTTTACCCTTTTTTATTTTAATCGCATTGGTATCTGTTATTGCGCTGCTCATGCGCTTGTGGTTATGCCAGTGAAAAGCACCAAAAAGCCGAAATCCGTATAAGCGGGTTTCGGCTTGTTACTTTCGGGTTTCCATTTTACGAAACAGGTTATCGGCCATGGTAGCCCCCCTGTACTTCGCCCTATCGGCCGTGGGGCCGGCAAAGTGCTCGTCAACGTTTTGTGTCCATATTTCAAGCCATTTATCAAAATGCTGGCGCGACACCTCCATTTTTTCGTGGTGCTTGTGCGGTTTCCCACTGTAGGTCATTTCCTTTAGCAATACCGATTGCCAAAACCGGTAAAGCTTATCGTGATGTTCGTCCCAGTTGCCTGCTACAAAGGCATCAAAAACCGGGGCCAGCAACCCGTTTTGTTGTACTTTGGCATAAAACGTATCCACCAACACCACTATGTCTTCCAGGCTTTCAATATCTTTCATTGTTCCGTACTGTATTAATCGTGTTGTTTCAGGGGTAAAAATCCCTCTCCCATGGTTTCCGATGTACTGATGACGCTAACAAATGCGCGTTCATCTATCCGATGAATCATCGATTTTAAAATGGGCAGTTCGCGGCGCGACACCACTACAAAAATTACATTTTTCTGATCGCCGGTAAACATGCCTTCCCCTTTCAGGTAGGTGCCTCCTCTTTCCAGGTTGTACACAATAACCTGCCGTATTTCTTCGTGCTTATCCGATACAATCAACAATGCATTATCGGCCGAAAAACCTTTCAGAATAATGTCAATCACCTGCCCCGTAATGTAGATAATCAGCCAGCTGTACAAGGGTATTTTCCAATCCTTAAACACCACCAGCCCCAGCAACACAATTACAGAATCCACAAAAATAAGGATTTGACCTACCGGCATGTTG
>JAUIMD010000085.1 GCA_030433225.1 Bacteroidia bacterium | reverse complement strand
CTCCTGGTTGCTGGCGTTGTTAAAGGCAGTGCCGTTGATGGTTCCGTGGCAAAAAAGGGTTTGCACAATTACATTTCCTTCAAAATCTGCCAGGCGCTCGATTAGTGTTTTCACTTCAACAGGACGTTGCGGCCGATTGATCAGGTCAAACGTTTCCTGTATGGCAGAGTCCAGTTTCAGGATGTTTTGATCAATTTTTTTTAGGGCATGTGCAACCGATTCTTTTTGCAGGTGCATGGAATTGGACAATACCGATACCCGGGATTGCGGGGCATAGGTAGTGCGAAGCATGAGGGTGTCGTCAATGATGTTTGCAAAATCGGGGTGCAGGGTAGGTTCGCCATTCCCGGCAAAAGTGATAACGTCCGGCAGTACGGAGCCCTGGGCCATCTCCTTTAGTTTGGCCTCCAGAGCTTCGGCTACCTGCAGGCGGGTAGGCAGTACCGGCTTGTGTCGTTTGCCATCTTTGTTGAGCCCGCATTCGCAGTATACACAATCAAACGAGCAGACCTTGCCGTTGGTAGGAAGCAGGTTGATGCCCAATGAGGTTCCCAGTCTTCTGCTTTGTACCGGTCCAAACACCGTTTTGTCAAATAAAAAAGTAGCCATGCCGTAGTGTTATATCGAGGCGCAAATATATTACGAATATTGAACGGAATGAAACCGCACAACGATTTGCCAAAACAGGCAGGTTTTAAAAAGCAAAGCGCCCACTTAATTGCTTAAATGAGCGCCATGCTTTTTTGTGTTATAGGAAACGTCGCTATACAATCGGTATTTCCCTTTTAAATCGTTGTTCAAGCGAAATGAACGTTTCAGTAGACGAAATGCCCCTGATGGCTTGTACTTTTTCGTTCAATACGCGTTTCAGGTCTTCGTTGTCTTTGGCATACACTTTGGCAAATATGCTGTATTGCCCGGTAGTGTAATGGCATTCTACAATTTCAGGTATCTGGCTGAATTCTTCTACCACTTCTTCGTACATCCAGCCTTTTTCCAGAAATACACCAATGTATGTGCAGGTTTTGTAGTTCAATTGTTTGGCATCCACCGTATACCCCGATCCGGTAATTACACCCATATCAATTAAACGTTGCACGCGTTGGTGGATGGCGGCCCGTGACACATCACACTGCGCAGCCACATCCTTAAACGGAATACGCGCGTTGCGGGTGATGATAGAAAGTATCTTTTTATCTAAGTCGTCTATTTTTCCCTCCATACCGAAAAGATAATTTTGTCAATTTGTCAACAAAAATATATAATATATTCCATATTGGAAAGGTTGCTGCTTTTTTTGTTTGGATTTGATTTATTTATAGCCGGTTTAAATATCATTTCAATAGCAAAGGCGCCTTGTTTAGGGGCGCCTTCGCTGACAAAATGTTATGTAACAGGGCTTAAATTGCCGATTCGCCGTGTTCGTTGGTGCGAATTCGGATACAATCTTCAAGGTTGGTGATGAAAATTTTTCCATCTCCTACCTGCCCCATGTTATCTCCTTCAATAGACCGGGCCGCTTTGATAATGGTGTCGGTGGTAACGTCCACAAACTTATCATTCACGGCAATTTCCAATCGCATTTTCGGGATCAGATCCGGTACAAATACCTGGCCCCGGTAATACTCTTTGGTTAATTGCTGGCCATGGCCGGATACAGGGCTCACTGTAATGCGGGTGATGCCTGCTTCTATGAGTGCTTCACGAACCTGGTCGAGCTGCACTTCGCGTATAATTGCTGTTATAAGTTTCATTTTATTCAGTTTTTTAATTAGCTGGCATTTAACATTCCGTAACCGCGCTCTCCGTGGTATACCTGGTCAAGTCCCATCATTTCTTCTTCGTCCGGTGAGCGGAATTTAATGCATTTGTTGAGGATGAACAGGATGAGGATGGTAACTACCGCGGCATAAACAATTGCAATGGCTACTGCTGCAACCTGCACACCAAGCTGGTTCCAAATGGTCCATGACCCTCCGGCAGCCGCAGCGGCGTCTTCCATCCAGCTATGACGGATAAAGAAGGTGAGGAAAATGGCACCTACAATTCCTCCCAGGCCGTGTACTCCAAATGCATCCAGACTGTCGTCGTAGCCCAGTTTGTTTTTCAGCATAATGCCCATGTAGCAAAGAATGCTGGCAATAATGCCCAGTGCAATGGCACCTAAAGGTTGAACCACACCGGCAGCAGGGGTAACGGCTACCAGTCCGGCTAAAATACCGGAAGCAAATCCAAGGGCGGTTGCTTTTCCGGCATGCCACATTTCAATTAACATCCAGGTTACGGCACCGGCAGCGGCGGCAACTTGTGTGGCAGTAAGGGCTTGTGCAGTGCTCAGACCTGATTCAATGCTGGATCCGGCATTAAAACCAAACCATCCTACCCAAAGCAGTCCGGCACCCATGAGGGTCATTACCAGGTTGTTGGGGCGTACGTTTTGTTTAGGGAATCCGCGGCGGGCTCCAATGTAAATAGCGGCTACCAACCCTGAAATACCGGCAGAAATATGCACTACTGTACCTCCGGCAAAGTCGATGGCACCGTCGGCTCCCATGTTAAATAAGAAACCGTCTTCGGCCCATACCCAGTGGCACAAGGGGTTGTATACCAATAATCCCCATGCTATAATAAAGATAACGTAAGCTTTAAAGTTTACACGTTCTGCAAAGGCTCCTGCAATCAGAGCGGGGGTAATCATGGCAAATTTTCCCTGGAACATGGAAAATACATACTCGGGTACTCCACCTTCCAAAATGTTGGTGTCGATGCCCCGCAGGAACACGTAGTCGCTGTTCCAGCCGAACCATCCACCTAAAACGTTGCTGCCAAAGCTCATGGAATAGCCTACTGCTACCCAGAGGATGCTCATTATACCCATGGCAGCAAATGAATGCATCATGGTTCCAAGCACGTTTTTGGTGCGTACCAGTCCGCCATAAAACATGGCCAGTCCGGGTATCATTAACAATACTAAGGCGGTGGAGGTAAGCATCCACGCCGTGGCACCGGCATCGATCTCCACCGATTCCTGCGCCATCAATTTCCCCGAAAACAACAGTCCTGTTGCGATGAGGGCAAATAAAGGCTTTCTTTTTAAATGTGTCATTTTGATATTTACTTTTTGTTACTCCCTGATTGAATAGGGCACAAATATATGGTCATTTATTAATTTATAAAAACAGAATCTGTCTAAATCATGACAAAAATTAGGATAATTTTAAAAATGCCATCAAAAAGACAAATTGACAAATAGTTTCCATTAGCGGTGTATTGTGTCGTTTTGTATGGCAAAAGGGCTTGTAAAATGAAAAACGACTGTCATTTAGATTCTGGTTTACGGGGTTTTGCGGGTGGTTTTGTATTTGTTGCAGATTATCCCTTATATTAGGGCATTATGAATTTTGAAACTTTACGAACGTATTTTTTAAATAAGCCCGGATGTACCGAGTCGTTTCCGTTTGACGAGCATACCCTTGTATTTAAGGTGGGGAACAAAATGTTTGGTTTAATGGCTTTGCGGGAAAATCCACCCCGGATTAACCTGAAATGTGACCCGGAGCGTGCCATTGCGCTGCGCACGGAGCATGCATGGATTATGCCCGGGTACCACATGAGTAAAAAGCACTGGAACACTGTGGTGGTGGAAGATGCGGCCGAACCGACCCTGGTGAATGAAATGATAGACCATTCGTATGCCCTGGTTGTTGCATCGTTGCCCAAAAAAGTAAAAGACAGTATTGTTTAAGTTGTTTCAATGATTACATCCACAAACGTTTTGGTGCTACGCATTGTGCCTTATTCCGACAGTAAGGTGATTCTGAATGCCTATTCGCCTGATTTTGGGCGCATTTCTTTTTTGCATTTTAAGCCAAAGGCCACTAAAAAAGGACGTGCCGGTTATTTTCATCCGCTGGCTTTGTTGGAGGTGTTATTTAACAATCACGAAAAGAAACAGGTACACACGGCCCGGTCGGTGCAACACGCGGTGCAATTGCAATCGGTATTGAGTAATCCGGCCAAACAAAGCATCACCTTGTTTTTGGCCGAGTTTTTCAATTTAATTTTGAAGGATGAGGACGCCAACCCTCATTTGTACCATTACCTGGCGGCGATGGTTGAAAAACTGGATGCTGATACAAACGGATACCCCTGGTACCATTTAAAAGTAGTGCTTGAGGTGGCTGCATTTACCGGGTTTTTCCCGGAGTTGCAGTTACGCCACAACCATGGTAAAGCCTTTTTAAATTTGTATACGGGCGAACTGGAAGGAGTTTCCGGGCCGTTTTCGGCTTCGGAGGAAACAACAGGTGCCCTGCGTAGCCTGTTGGAGTTGCCCTACGAGGATTTGGTGCAAATGCCTGGTGGTAAAGGGGTACGTGCACAGGTGTTAAATGATTTGATGCGCTTTTATGCCCTTCATTTTCCCGATTTTAAGGAACCGGCTTCCTTGAAAATTTTCAGGGACTATTGAAGACGGAGTATCATTTTGTTTTTGCAGGCAAAACATTTATTTTTGTGCGCCTTTATTTGGCCTCATAGTTCAAGGGATAGAATAGTTGTTTCCTAAACAATTGATACAGGTTCGAGTCCTGTTGGGGCTACGCTTAAAGACTGATAGTTGAAAGATTGTCAGTCTTTTGTGTTTTAGTGGTTCGAAATTGGCGTCAAGTTTTCAATAAAAAAGATTGGAGTATTCTAAATACTATTTTAAAAATAGAACTACTTTGGTGTTCTGCCTATCTCCTTCGTGTAGCCGCTAGGCGGTAACAATGCGGGTGCGGATTCTACCGGAACCGCACACTCCAGATATGACATTTGATAAAATTATTGAGGCTGCTTTTCTTTTATAAGAACAGTTTGGGTAATTTTAAAACCAGAAAATATTCGGGTTTATTCCCCTTTCCTGATACCACCACATTGGCTCAGCCTCGGATATTATTTTTGGGTATATTTTGTCAATGCTTTTTTGTTTCTCAACCGATAGTTGGTTGTAATTTTTCCTAAAGTGTTCTAAAGCCAATTCATTTCTTATTTCGTTATAAGCTCTTTCAATTTCATTTTGCACAGATAAATAGACCTCATATTGAGTCTCACGCTCACAAGCCAATGATACTAAAACACGACTTGTATATATTTCCCCGAAAAATTCAATGGTGTCCAATCTTTTTTTATGTAGGTAAGGGGAATTGTAAGGATTATCAATGAACACCTTTGAGGTATCGCATAACTTATTTAGCTCAATTTCTGTGCCTTTAAAAAATACAGTATTGTCATTTTTAACTAGAATGGGAACAAAGTTTCTTTCTCTAATCAAAGAACTGAACACAATAAAAACTGCAGAAAACAAAATGACTGTCTTTAAATTCCTCATTGTTATTTAATTTTTCCATTCGATATATAGGGTTGGTTTCTCTGATGCGTCCCAAAGGATTTTCAAGGTGTCCAAGCTCACCGAAACAATCTTCCCTTTTTGAATAAAGTCATTGTGAAATATTGTTAATCGATCGTGGTCTAAAATGTACTGCATTGCTCCATCACCATCATAGTCTACTATATAAAATTCAGTCGACTTGATCCAAAAGTCTGCATGGGGTCCATCAGGGGTTAAGGTCCAAATCTTAAAAAGTTTTGTTGTATCTATTGTTGGGTTGGTGATTTTTGTCTTTTCCGGTCGGTTAATTGTTGCATTTTCTAAATCGGTGTTGTGTGCTGAAACCGTGTAAGTACTTCTGTTTTGTTCGTCAGCAGGTTGATTGTAGCTGTTTGTGCTGTCTGTTTTTTGTAATAAGACGTGTTTTTCTTGGGGATCGGATTCACACTCATTAGTTTCATAATTCCATTTCCCGCCTCTGTCCAGGCACCTGTCGATTTTGAAAAAATGGTTGATTTTCGGATAAGCCCAAAATCCTGTAAAAATTAAGAGTAGCCCTAAGATTAATGTGATCGGTTTGTTACGGTTCATTTGTATAAAGTAAACTGGTGAGTATACATGAAAGCTTGCAATTGTAAGAAACGAAAATTTTGACGTGCCATAGTAGTTTACATTGTCCGAGTGAGGGTGCAGATCCTACTGGAACCGCATATACCCACTATGGCGTTTTCCAAAATGTTGTGCATCGTTATTCTTCATATGACTCAATTTCAAAGCCGTTCTTGTATTTCTCCAGATTTTTAAATATTGATTTTTCTAAATAGATTATTGAGTCTTCATGGGAAAGGTGATTCTCTCTTTTAATGTTAAAGATTGAAGTGTCAGCCATGCCATCAAAGGTGTTGGATATTAACAATGTGTCATTTCCTTGAAGTTTCATTCTCATTTTTACTTTTTGTTCGCCTAATTTGTTTGAGAATGGAATTAATAAGGTTCTGCCCGGAGTTAATAGTCTTACTTCTGCATGATCACCATAACCACGATTGTATAAAACCTGCAAAGGCTTCCAATTATTATCTGAATCAAGGCCTTCGAGAATTGCATATAGAACATCAAATCTAGAAAGAAATAGAAAGGTATCTTTACTGTTATTGCAATATTCAGCTACGCAATTATATTCGTTTTTCTTGCTAATAAATTCTTTAGTCACTTTCAAATTTTCCTGATCTGTCTCGTCCAAATTGTAAAACTTTATGTTGAAATCCGAAGAATCTGTTAGTTGGATTTCGACATCTCGATTAAACCAGACGGCTATAATGAATCTAATAAATTGATCGTTCTCAAAATCTGTAACTATCCCGGAATTATCTACTTGTGTTCTTATGTTCAGAACGTTTGAAACGGAACACTCGTAAGGCTTTTTGGTAATTGAGTAATAAAATTTTGATTCTGCCAATTGACTGAAGGTGTCAAAAGAGTAAAAAAATAAGAATAAGATTAATAGATATGTTGTTTGTTTCATTTGACCAATAATACATGGCGTGTATATAAGCCGCCGGTTTATATAACTAATTTTTGTTTCAGGTGGATTAATATGCTTTTACATGGTTCGTTTCGCAATGATTTTTACATGGTTCGTAAATTAAATGCTTCTGTAAATGTAATAAAATTGGCCTGACCTGCAGTTGCATTCGTTGGTACCGTTGGCTTTTTTTGGTGGTTAGGTTCTTTTGTAAAACTCCTGTATGGGAATTTGTGGGGACTTGTTTCTTTTCAACGTAGCGTAAATGCTGTAATATGTGGGTAGTACCTGGGGCGTAAAACACACCGGAAAAATGAATGACATGCTTTTGCAGTATTGGTGTTGTACCTTTAAAACGTGTAGGTGGGCAGAATGGGATGTTTTTGAGAAGCGTATTTATAGGAAGGAGGTGATTTTGGCATGCTAAGGCCTGCTTTTTTATGCGCACTAAGGGGTATATATGCCTGCATAAGGTTAGCAAATGGAACGGGGCTGAAAAAATTAATAATCTTTTAGTATCAGCACATTAATGGGCCGAAAAGCGAAAAAAAGGATGTCAATTAATTAACAATGGAGCACGATTTGTAAATATTTGTTGCAATTATTTAGGTATTTTTTGATG
>JAUIMD010000084.1 GCA_030433225.1 Bacteroidia bacterium | reverse complement strand
TTTGAATCAAACAAAATACCAATACTAATTGTCATGATTCAAAGAACAAAGTCAAAAATTCTTGTTGCAATGCTTGCTCTCCTAAGTGTAAGCAGTGTTAGTTTCGCGCAACTTTCATTAGATGCGCAGTACCGTCCCCGGTTAGAAATCCGCAATGGATTTAAAAAACCTGCCCTCGAAAGTGCCAGTCCGGCAGCATTTATTGAGCAACGTGCCCGTTTAACCGCAGGTTACACATCCGAAAAAGTTGGGTTCAAACTTTCCGTACAGGATGTCCGCATCTGGGGTGAAGTAGGCCAAATCAACAAATCGGACCAGTTATTTAGTGCACACGAAGCATATGGCGAGTATTATGCTTCTGAAAACTCAACCTTCCGCATCGGTCGTCAGGAAATTGTTTACGACGGAGCACGTTTCTTCGGTAACCTCGACTGGGCCATGCAAGGATGTTCTCTGGACGCCTTACGTTACATTTACAAAAATGAAGCAAACCATTTTGAGGCTTTTGCCGCATGGAACCAACCCGGCTTTGGCGATGGCGCTCCCGAACCCGCTAAATTAAGCGGTACTACCTACTCCATAACTACAGGTGGTGGATCCAACCCACGTATTTTCAACCTGGGCTTACCCAAAGCACAATTCACTGCCTACTATAAAAGAAGCTTTTCTGCCGGAACTATAGGTATCATGGTGTCTAACGATCATTACCATCCTGCCGCAGGTGTTAAATTCAGTGACGTAACTGTTGGAATTTCGCCGGACTTTACCTTCGATGCATTGAAAGTAGGAGGTCAGTTCTTTTACACAGGTGGATCAGCCGCGCAAGATGTTGACCTGAGTGGTTTTATGGCCAATGCCTACGTACAACACACTGGCATTGTAGGTTCGCCACTTTTAGGTGTGGATTACCTCACAGGTGACGATTCATCCACTGATGACAAAATAGAAGGATGGTCTCCTAAATACGGTACAAACCACAAGTTTTATGGGTTTATGGATTACTTCTACGTTGGAAACGGCCATGGTGGAGGCAATGCAGCAAGTGCTGGTTTATTGGATGTGTACCTGAAAACAAGCTTTAAACTGGGAAAGAAAACTTCCTTACTGGGTCACTTACACTACTTTGCTTCAACAGCTGAGCGTACAGGAACCAACACCGATGGAGCATCAGAAACCTACAAAGGTGCTTTAGGAACAGAATTAGACCTTGTTGTTGTGCATAAAATTACCCCTGGCATTGTGCTGAAAGGTGGCTACTCTCAAATGTTCGGCATTACCGACACTATGAAAGCCTTGAAAGGAATTAGCGCTAGCGAGGAAATTGCAGGAGTGCAAAACTGGGGATGGATTATGTTAGCCTTCAACCCAAAATTACTTTAATACAAGCATACATATCTCACACAAAATTTAACACAACGTATTACTTAATCAACTAAAATAAAAAACAATGAAACGCATCAACTCAAACATACTATATAGTATTTTATTTGCCTTCGCACTTACATTGTTCTCGTGCGGCGGTGGTTCAAAAAAGAAGTCAGATAGTTCAGAATCAAGCGATGCTGCACCGGCAACATCGGCACTTGAAATAGAGAAACCTCAATTAACGTTCGGGTTCATCAAACTTACCGATATGGCTCCCCTGGCTATTGCCAAAGAGCTTGGTTACTTTGAGGACGAAGGTTTATTCGTAACCATCGAAGCACAGTCGAACTGGAAAAACGTTCTGGACCGTGTAATTGATGGAGAATTGGATGGATCGCACATGTTGGCGGGTCAGCCTATAGCTGCCAACTGCGGTTTTGGTCGCCAGGCCAACCTGGTAACACCTTTTTCTATGGACTTAAATGGGAACGGAATTACCGTTTCTAACGCCATTTGGGATGCCATGAAAACCAATGTACCCACCGACGCCAGCGGAAAAACCATCCACCCGATTAAGGCAGATGCACTTAAGCCGGTGGTTGACAAGTACAAGGCCGATGGTAAGCCCTTTAAAATGGGTATGGTATTCCCCGTTTCTACACACAATTACGAAATCAGATACTGGCTGGCTGCTGCCAACATTCACCCGGGTATGTACACCGCAGATAACATTCAGGGACAGGTAGATGCTGAAGTATTGTTATCTGTAACTCCTCCCCCCCAAATGCCTGCTACCCTTGAGGCCGGTACCATTTATGGATATTGCGTGGGCGAGCCTTGGAACCAACAAGCTGTATTTAAGCAAATTGGTGTGCCGGTGGTAACCAACTACGAAATTTGGAAAAACAACCCTGAAAAGGTTTTTGTAATGACACAGGAATTTATCGACAAATACCCGAATACTGCGGTTGCCGTAACCAAAGCACTTATTCGTGCCGGAAAATGGCTGGATGATCCTGCAAACCGACCAGCTGCCGTAGGCATACTTTCCATGCCTGATTACGTAGGTGCCGATTCTGTAGTAATTGCCAATTCAATGACCGGAACTTTCGAATTTGAAAAAGGCGACAAGCGTTCACTGCCCGATTTCAACGTATTTTACAAGTACCACGCAACCTACCCATTCTACTCTGATGCGGTTTGGTTCCTTACTCAAATGCGTCGTTGGGGACAAATACCTGAAGCCAAAGATGATAGCTGGTACCTGGAAACTGCTAAAAAAGTGTACAAGCCCGAAATTTGGACCAAGGCCGCAGAATTACTGGTAGCCGAGGGTAAAATTCCGGCAGGCGACATCCCTGTTACCGATGGTTTTAAAGCTCCTACCACCGACTTTATTGACGGAGTGGAATACGACGGAAAGAAACCAAACGAGTACTTAACCAAATTCAAAATCGGGAATAAAGATTTATAAAAAACAGGATCCCTACGGGGAGCTTTGTTTTAGTTGGTGAAATCAGAAAGGTGCACCGTTCTATCCGGAACTATTCGGTGTACCTTTCTTTTACCAACTCAAAAATCACCCTTATTCACCAACATTTAAAACGAAAAAATATGTCATCAAAAATAT
The DNA here is from genome assembly GCA_030433225.1 of Bacteroidia bacterium. Lineage (GTDB taxonomy): Bacteria > Bacteroidota > Bacteroidia > Bacteroidales > UBA5342 > JAUIMD01. The sequence continues at coordinate 4,557 of JAUIMD010000084.1, read as the reverse complement.
CCAACGCGTTAAGATGGATTGGGTTTACCTCGCTGGAGCCCCTGCTAAAACTTATTCGCGGCGAAGAGCCTAAAAAAAACGGGCTTCTCGTTTTCAAAAAATTACTGGTTCCCATATTGTCGGTATTTATATTTCTGGGCGTATGTAACGCAGGTGCCAAATACCTATACAACATCGAGCGTGAGCGAAAAATTGAAAATACCCGCTCAGTACAGGGAGAAGAAGCGGCGCAACAAATGGCCGACTGTATTGACTCGGGCGATATCAGTTGCAAACCCAACTCATTGCCATCGCCAGCCGACGTTTGGAGCGGTGCCAAAACCCTGGTAGAGGACCATAAAATGATTACCGCCGACAAAAAAGAATTTAAAGAGAAAACTGCGGCAATCAATAAAAAAAGAAAGAAACAGGGGAAATCTCCCATCGAATATACCGGACGTCCTTCGTTTGTTGACCAGATTATTACCAGCTTAAAAACGGTGTTTGCCGGATTTTTATTGGCGGCACTAATTGCCATACCAGCCGGTATTGTTTTGGGACTTAGCGAGACGCTTCGATCCGGGTTAAACTGGGTAATTCAAATCTTTAAACCAGTGTCACCTGTAGTGTGGTTATTGCTGGTATCCATGGTTATTAAAACCATTTTGGCCAATGCCGATATGGACAAATCCTTTGTTATCTCCTTTATTAGTGTAGGCCTTTGTAGCATGTGGGCTACCCTGGTAAATACTTCCATGGGTGTGTCGTCGGTGGATAAAGACTACCTGAACGTTTCAAAAGTTTTACGCCTGGGTGTATTGAGCAACGTATTTAAAGTGGTACTACCGGCATCCGTTCCGTTGATTTTTACCGGTTTGCGCATTACCTTATCCGTTGCTTGGATGGTACTGATTGCCATTGAACTGTTGGCACAAAGCCCTGGTTTGGGTTCATTTGTTTGGGAGGAATTCCAAAACGGATCCAGCGATTCGAATGCGAAAATTATTGTAGCCATGTTTGTGATTGGTGGAATTGGATTTTTACTGGATCGCATCATGATGTTTGTTCAAAAAATGGTAAGCTTCGACAGCAAAGCCTAATCTAAACCCAACTAAAACAAAAGATTATGTCTGCATTTTTAGAACTTAGAAACGTCTCCAAATCATACGGTACCGGTGCCGACAGGGTTGAAGTACTTAAAAACATCAATCTTACCATAGAAGAAGGTGAATTTATTGCCATTGTAGGATTTACAGGAAGTGGTAAAACTACCCTCATCAGCCTTATTGCCGGATTAATAGAGCCCGATGAAGGCGAAATTTTGATCAAAGGAAAACCCATTACCGGCCCCGGGCCAGATCGCGGAGTGGTATACCAAAACTACTCATTGCTCCCCTGGCTTTCGGTTTATGGAAACATTGAACTGGCCGTAAAAAAGGTATTTCCAAACCTTACTTCAACGCAGCGCGAAGAGCACATTACCAGGTACATTAAAATGGTAAACTTGTTACCTGCCCTTCACAAGCTTCCTTCTGAACTTTCAGGTGGAATGCGCCAGCGGGTTTCGGTAGCACGGGCTTTAGCCATGGATCCGGAAGTTTTGCTGTTGGATGAACCCCTGAGTGCGCTCGATGCCCTTACCCGCGGTTCCCTTCAAATTGAAATTGAACGCATTTGGCGCGAATCCAAAAAAACCGTCATGCTCATCACCAACGATGTGGATGAGGGAATTCTTTTGGCAGACCGGGTTATTCCCTTAACCCCGGGTCCCAAAGCAACACTTGGCACTACGTTTAAAATCAACTTTACCCGCCCGCGCGATAAAGCTGAAATAAATGCCGATCCAAACTTTAAAAAAGAGCGTAACCAAATTAACTATTGCCTGATGGAACTCGGCAAACACCGTACGGTAGAACAAACCGAGCAGTATGAATTGCCCGATATTCAACCCAAAGATATCAGCAAAAAAGGGCAGGCATTTTTATCCTTTTAAAACAAAAACACATGGAATCTGTAATAGAAAAGAAAACAATGTTGGAGTGTAAGGATATTAAAAAAGCCTATCCAACTCCCAAAGGCGACTTTGTAGTATTGGAGGATTTTCAGCTCCAGGTAAAGGAGGAAGAGTTTATCTCTATCATCGGGCATTCGGGCTGCGGAAAATCCACCCTGCTCACCATGGTAGCCGGATTGAATGACATCACCGCAGGCGATATTTTATTGGATGGAACCGCCATTGCAGGTGCCGGCCCCGACCGGGCTGTGGTATTTCAATCACCCAGCCTCTTTCCGTGGATGACCGCATTGGACAATGTATTGCTGGGTGTGAAACAGGTTTTTCCACACGCCACAAAAAAACAGCGCGAAGACATTTGTAAATACTACCTGAATAAGGTGGGTCTGGGCGATGCATTCCACAAAAAAGCCAACGACCTTTCACAAGGGATGAAACAACGGGTAGGAATTGCCCGCGCGTTTGCATTAAAGCCAAAGGTTTTGTTACTTGACGAACCATTTGGAATGCTGGACTCGATGACGCGGGTAGAGCTGCAGGACGTGCTGATTGATGTGTGGTCAAAAGAGAAAATTACCGCCATTATGGTGACGCACGATGTGGATGAAGCCATTTTTCTATCGGACCGGGTAATTATGATGACCGGTGGCCCCTATGCTAAGGTAGGGGATATTGCCCACATTGGCCTGGAACGTCCACGTGAACGCCATGCCGTGCTTGAGCATCCTGACTTTTACAAGTATCGCCAGCATTTGTTAACATTTTTAGATCACTAAAACAAAACGTATGTCGAAACAAAGTGCAGTGTGCGAAACGTGTACCAACAGTAACTGCCTGATAAAAAAACACAGCACCTCTCCCAATGTGCAGCCCTTTCTTAAAAAGAAGAATACCATTGTTTGTAAAAAATCACAACAATTTATTTTGGAAGGGGCACCGGTTTCTGGTTTATATTTCATTTACCAGGGAGTAGTGAAAGTGTATAAAATATCTGCCGTTAACAGGGAGCAGATTATTCGTTTTTCCAAAAACGGAGAAATTATCGGGCACCGTGGATTTGGTACCAACTATGTGTATGACATTAGCGCCAGTGCACTGGAAGACACCGTTTTGTGTAATTTTTCAGCCGACGACCTGATTGAAATGCTGCACAAAGAGCCTCCACTCATGTTCGACTTTATGCTGTTTTATGCCGATCAGCTTCAAAAAAGTGAGGCCAATGCAAAACGCTTTGCCCAAATGACGGTACGCGATAAAGTGATAAACGGCTTGTTGTTCATTCACCGTAAATTTGGCCAAAGTGAGGGTTTCTTTAACATTACCCTGAGCCGTAACGACATTGCCGATTTTGCCGGCACTTCTCGTGAACAGGTAATACGGGTAATTTCTTCCCTTAAAAAGGAAGGACTTCTTGCGGCCAAAGGGAAAAAGTTGGGCATACACAACCTCGATGATTTTGAGGCTTCTATGAACCAACAAGAGCATTTTCTTGAAGGTTAGCGTCAGAAACTAAGCTATTTTAACCCCCTAAAATTTTGAATGTATGAGTACAAATACCATCAATTATAACGGCGCTACCGTAAGCCCGCAACAAGTAGAGCTGGTGCAGGAAAGTTTCATTAAAGTAGTGCCCATTGCAAGCACTGCAGCAGAAATATTCTATAACAAGCTTTTTGAAATTGATCCGGAGCTGCGTGCGTTGTTTACAGGCGATATGCGTTCCCAGGGACGCAAACTAATGTCGATGATTGGGGCTGCCGTAAACGGCCTTAATAACATAGGTACCCTGCTGCCCATTGTGCAGGATTTAGGCAGAAGGCATGTAGAGTATGGCGTAAAAGACGAGCAGTACAACACCGTTGCCACTGCCTTGCTGTTTACACTTGAAACGGGCCTGGGAGCCGACTGGAACGCCGAGCTAAAGGATGCATGGACTGCAGTTTACGTACTCCTTTCCAGCGTAATGATAGATGCAGCCCATGGGTTGGAAAATTAAACACACACCCTAAGAGAAAAAGAAAAGAGGATATCCCAATGGATATCCTCTTTTTTTACGAACAACTATATTCTGTTTTGTATTCTCTAGTTCAGCGCTTTTTTAGCAACCTCAACAACCGCTTTAAAAGCTTGTGGCTCGGCCATGGCTAAATGAGCCAAAACCTTACGGTTAATTTCTACGTTGGCTTTTTTCAAGCCTCCCATTAATTGAGAATAACTCATTTCTTCTAAGCGGGCAGCAGCATTAATACGCTGAATCCATAATCCGCGGAAATGACCTTTTTTACGTTTTCTGTCTCTGTAAGCGTATTGTAACGCTTTTTCATGTGCATTTTTTGCAACTGTCCAAACATTGCTTCTTCTTCCGAAGTAGCCTCGTGTTTGCTTCATTACCTTTTTTCTGCGGGCTCTTGAAGCAACTGCATTTACTGACCTTGGCATAATTTTACATTTTTGAGTGAATAGCGCCGTTACGGACTTTGTAGCTAGACGACTCGGTTATTTACTTTTTTTACTTAATTCTTCAGCGCTTATTTCATCGCTAACAACAGCTTAATGTTTTTTTC
>JAUIMD010000083.1 GCA_030433225.1 Bacteroidia bacterium | reverse complement strand
TGTGGACGAAAAAATTTATTTTGGTGAAATATCCTTCCACCATGATGGCGGACTCCACCCAATTCTGCCAAAAGAATGGGATTTGAAACTGGGTCAAATGCTAACGCTTCCTGTAGATGCTGCCAACCAATAAACGTAAAATAGTATTTGTAATTCCTGAGCTTATCAAGGGCGGCGCCGAGCGTGTTATTACGCACCTTGCCAATCACCTTAACCCGGAAATTTTTGATGCCACCCTGCTGCTGATTTTCAAAGGCAACCATACTTACCTTTCGCAGGTTCATAGCCACGTAAAGGTGGTTCAGCTGGAAATTCCACCCCACAAAAAATATTATTTTTTACCCACCTTAAAGGGCATTTTAGGACTAAAACCCGACATTGTTTTTTCAGGTTTGAGCGGTACTAATGTCTGGCTGTCTCCTTTCATCCCGTTTTTTCCCTCCATAAAATGGATAGCCCGGGAAACCAATACCGTTAGCGTGCATGTACAACATAAAAAAATGCTGTTTCTATACCGCAATTTTTACAAAAACTACCAGGCCCTGATAGCCCAATGCATGGACATGAAGGTGGATCTGGCCGAACACTGTAACATTCCTGCCCAAAAAATAAAAGTTATCAATAACCCACTGGATACCCGTTTTATTGATGCCCGCCTGATGGAAAATACGCCTACAGAGCTAAAAGACGGGAAGATAAACCTGGTGGCCTGTGGAAGACTGACACACCAAAAAGGTTTCGACCTGTTGATTCAGGCTTTTGCAGCCTTAAATAACAATGAGAATTTGCACCTGACCATTATTGGGGGAGATGAATCGGAAGACTATACGGCTCATCTTCGTGCGCTGGCAGCACAACACCAGGTAACCGGGAAAATTTCGTTTGCAGGGTACCAGGCCAATAGTTACACCTGGTTTAAAAAAGCCGATATTTTTGTGTTAAGCAGCCGGTACGAAGGCTTCCCGAATGTTTTGCTGGAAGCCTTGTATTGTGGCACACCGGTATTGGCCAATAATTGTAAAGGAGGCATTACAGACATTGTTGAAAATGGCAAAAACGGACAGGTATTCTCCTTCGAAAAAAATGATTTTGAAGCAAAGCTTGAACAAATGTTGGAGACAGAATGGGATACAGCTACGATTTCGAAACAAGCAAAAGAACGCTTTAGGCTGGAGCAAATCATTGCACAGTATGAACATTTAATTTTAAATCTGTAGTAGGAGTATGCTAAAGGATATTAAGAATACAACCAAACACACCTCGGTGTATGCCATTGGAAACATCAGCATAAAAATCATTGGTTTTATTCTTCTCCCCATTTACACCAATGAAGCGTATTTATCGAAAGACGATTTTGGAATGTTGGCCATACTTGAGGCTACGGCGCAACTGCTTACGGTATTGCTTTCACTGGCACTCAGCACCAGTCTTACCCGCTGGTATTGGGATAATGATTACAAGCACAAACAAAAAAGCATCGTATTTACTGTACTGGCCTTTCTACTGTTTTTGAACGTTCCTGTTGGTCTGGTATTGGTTGCCAAAGCTACTTTTTTTTCAAAACTGATTTTTAGTGCAGAAAGTTTTGCCTACCTGCTGCAACTCACCTTCATAACTGTATTCTTTCGCATCGTTAACACGCTTACCATGCAATTGCTACAGATTCAATCCAAATCCGTGTATTATACCGTTACCAATGTAATTAAACTTTTGCTGGTACTTACTTTAACCGTTGTTGCGGTTACCAAAATGGGACGTGGATTAAATGGTATTTGGGAGGCAAGCATAATTGGGGAAGTTTTTTTATTGTTGATTACCTTACCGTTTTTGCTCAAAAACATCTCATTTTCATTTGAATGGACAATACTTAAAGAGATGTTTCATTACAGCTACCCGCTTGTTTTGTCCAACCTGGCGGTAATTGCCCTCACGGTTACCGACCGGTATATGTTGAACTACATGTCGGGGCTGGTGGCAACGGGTATTTATAGTTTGGGCCTGCGCCTTGCGAACACACTTAAACTGGTATTGACCGATTCGGTAATGGCGGCTGTGGCTCCAGTTCGAATGCAAAAACTCAATGACCCGGATAACCATCGTTTTTTTTCAAAAATACTTACCTATACATCGTTTATCGGAATTATTTTCCTGTTGCTTCTTTCCTTGTTTTCTTTAGAGGCTATAAAAGTCATTACTTCAACCACCGAATACTGGAAAGCTTCCGGTATTATTGGTATTTTATCCTTTTCCTTTTTGTTTTCCATGGTACGTGTTAACCTTACCACCGGCTTAACCCTTACCAAACAATCTAAAATAATGGGAACACTGACTTTTGTTACAGCGGCACTTAACATTGCGCTAAATGTTGCTCTCATTCCTACATGGGGGATGTATGGTGCTGCAATGGCTACTTTGGTTTCCCAGCTTTTATTCACCATACTTACGTATTTCACAGCTCAAAAAGCGTACCACATTCCATACGAAATACGTAAAATTGGGCTGGCCATTGGGCTGGCAGCCATCATTGTTTTTGTTGGAATCCAACTTGAAGAAATGCACGTAGCGTTACGCCTCGCCATAAAAATGAGCTTGTTTATAGGGTTTCCCTTTCTTCTTGTGGTTGTTGGCTTTTATGAAAAAGTGGAGTTAGAAACCCTTAAAAGCATATTGCAATCCTGGAGGCACCCCGGAAAACTTAAGGAAAATCTAACGCGATTGATCAAATCCTGATCTCTGTGCGTCACAAAGCATCCCCGAAGGTGGGGCTGGCTAGCGTTTTGCGGCAGTTTGCATAACCTGGGTTAAGCGGGCAACCCGTTTTTCAAAATCAAATTTATGGATAATGCTGTTCGAAATCTCCTGTCGGTTTCTAAAAGCCTGATTGCGCTTAATAAATTCTGCCATTTTTTGAGGGTTCCACTCATCCAGCATTAGGCCCCAATTGCTCATGGCAGTTCCAATACCGCCGGCATTTACTCCAAGCGGTACACAACCATACACCATGGCTTCGCAAAGTGCGTTGGGCAGGCCCTCACTACGTGAAAACTGTGCATAAAAAGCTGCTTTTACATAGTGCTGTGTCAGTTCTTCCTGAGGTACGGGAGGAAGCAATACTAAATTTTCAGGTTTATCTTCAAACAGTTTTTTGCCCGCTTCCTGAATTCCTACAATAAGAAACGTATAATCCGGCAACAAGCGGGCCAGTTCCTTAAAACGATCCAGCCCTTTAATCATGTACCGCTGATAGTTCGAGGTAATACTTACCGTCAGAATACACTTTTCGCGAGGAGCATTCAGGTTTGCACCTTCATTTAACTTGAACGTATATCCGGTATGTACGGTTTTTGATTGCGCCTGTGGACACAAATGTTTCAGTTTGCGCTCCAGCTGTTCCACCACGGGCAGGCACAGGGTGGCATTTCGTAGCGAATATAAGGTCATCCACTTACGCAGCGGACTGGTCATACTCCCGTATTTCAGGTCGGGAAAATCGGCCAGATCGTATCCACCCAATACCAAAAACGACTTTTTATGAAACAATTGAGCCAATAAAATCGGAAGAAACGAGTGGTAATCCGCAAACCAAATGTAAACCGAATCAAACTTGCGAAGCGAAATGAATAAATATACCGCCTGTTTAATAAACTCCACCCCTACCTTTATAACCCCCTTTTGAGGCTTAAATTGTTTTTTTACCACCGTGTGTTGTGAGGAGAGAATTTCAAAGTCTTCTTTGGTAAAAGTGGTCCAGGGTGAATAGATAAAAAGGATATGCTGTTTCACAAAATTTCAATCAATTAACGTTCACACAAATATAGGCATACTGCCCGTTTAATTGCTTTACTGATGGCAAATGTTGCGGCAGAAATCCTATTACACCGGTTTAATTAAGAATGAATTCAAATTTTAAGCTTAACGCGTCTTTGCATCCGGTTTTTAATCAATCCATATATCTTTGCGAATTGTGACAAAAATCATATTTACCATATGGAAAAGTTGAAATCCGCACAAAACTGCCAAAACATAGATGAAATACGTGAGCAAATTGATGCACTAGACTCCGAAATTTTGAAGCTATTTGCACAACGAAAAACCTATGTGGATCGAATTGTAGATTACAAACACTCTGAAAGCGACATAATTGCAGAACAACGACAGGCAAAAGTACTGGACAAAATAAAAATGCGTGCACAAAGCTTAGGATTGGAACCGGAAGTTTTTGCTTCCATATACCAAACCTTAATTCAGCACAACATACGGGAAGAATTAAAATTATTTACAAAAAACCACAAATAAACAAGCATGTATCGCAAAGAAATAAAGGTGATGGATTGTACCGTTAGAGACGGTGGATTGATGAACAAATGGCAATTTTCAGATGAATTTGTTCGGGGCGTGTACCAGGCCTGTACCGATGCCGGAATTGATTACATGGAAATTGGCTACCTCACCAGCGAACATGTATTCTCGCGTGACGAGGTGGGCCCCTGGAAGTTTTGCGCCAATGCCGATCTGGCACGCATTGTGGATGGCATTCCATCGAACGTAAAACTATCGGCCATGGCCGATATTGGCAGAATTGACCTTGATGACATACCACCGGCCGGCGATAGCCTGCTTGACATGATTCGGGTTGCATGCTACATACATCAGGTGGATAAGGCTATTTTTTTGGCAGAACATTGCATGGACAAAGGCTATGAGGTAACCATTAACGTAATGGCGGTTTCAAAAGTAAATGAACATGATTTGGACCAGGGCCTTTCTGACCTGGCTCTGTCGCGTGTGCCAACTATTTATTTGGTGGACAGCTTTGGCAGTATGTATTGCGAAAGCATAGAACACTTAATGAAAAAGTACCAGGCGGCTTTAAAAGGAAAAACCATTGGCATACATGCCCACAACAACATGCAATTGGCCATGTCAAATACCATTACGGCCATTATAAACGGGGCAAACATGCTGGATGCCACCCTTCTGGGAATGGGGCGTGGAGCAGGAAATTGTCCGGTCGAAATTTTGGTTGCATTTCTTAAAAACCCAAAATACCGGTTATTGCCGCTGCTGAAGGTAATACAGGAGCAGGTTTTGCCCTGGCAGAAAAAAGTGGATTGGGGCTACCACATCCCTTATTTAGTCACCGGCGCTATGAATGAGCACCCAAGAGATGCCATGCAATGGATGGATTCACCACAGAAGAATGACTACGTTGCCTTTATTAAAAAAATGCACGATGATGAAATTCTGGAATAATAAGCCCAACTATTAAAATGACACTAAAATCCATCTTTCGTTTACGCATCGTTTGATGGATTTTTTATTTGTTGCATATTTCCACCCATATACTATCAAACCGAAACAACGTAAACCTTATCGCAAAACCCATTATTGCGCAGTACATATAGTGACATTTGTCATGTTTTTTAGCTTTTATTCACACTTTTGCATCTAACAAATTAGATATTTACATAAAATGATATAGACGTACATGCGGTTAAATTTCCGATTTTACTCAAATACTATTTAGTCAATATAATTCAAGTTTTATGGTCATTTTGACAATCAATTGACGTTATTTTTTGCACATTATCACAATTCATGATATAAATCATAATTCCAAACGACATAAAAACGGCCAAAACAGAGGTAAATTCTGCTTTAAAATGCTTGAATATCTTCCAATTACATATTCTACAACATAGTAGGCTCCAAACAAAGGGTAAAATCTTGGCTCTTTATTAGGAATATTTAACTTTGCTTGCGAAACTGTAATAATTTATAACTAAAAATGTCGATTTATGAGAAAACTAACACTGTTACTCACTAGCCTCTTCCTTATTGGAGTAGGTATGGTGAATGCGCAAACTAAGCGGGTAACGGGTAATGTTACGTCAGCTGAAGACAAACAACCCATTCCTGGTGTACAAATTCAGGTTAAAGGTACATCGTTGGGTACAACTTCGGACATTGACGGTAACTACGCGATTCAGGTTCCCGATGATGCTACTGCATTGGTATTTTCCTTTATTGGAATGCAAACCACTGAAGTGGAAATCGGATCCAAAAGTGTGATTGATCTGGCAATGGAAACCAGCGTAATTTTAGCGGATGAAGTTGTCGTAACTGCTCTGGGCGTTTCCAGAGAAAAGAAATCGCTGGGGTATGCGACCCAGGGGGTTCAAGAAGAAGCCTTGATGGCGGCACAAAACTCCAACCCTATCCAAAGTTTATCAGGTAAAGTTGCCGGTCTTACCGTTTCCGGTCAAAACTTTGCCGGATCACAAAACGTATTGATTCGTGGTGCCAGTTCGTTTAGCGGAAGCAGTCAACCGTTGTATGTTGTGGATGGAGTTCCCTTAGATAACTCCAACTTTAACACCACAAATGCTCAAACGGGTAGTGGTGGATACGATTATGGTAACATGATCAATGACTTGAACTCCTTTGATATTGAAAATGTAGAGGTATTGAAAGGTTCCGCAGCTTCCGCACTTTACGGTAGCCGTGGACAGAACGGGGTAATTATGATTACTACCAAAAGTGGTAAAGCGGGTAAAAAGTCCGTTAGCGTAGACATCAACTCAGGTGTTTCCTTCGAAAAAGTGTATTTATTACCTGAACAGCAAAACCTGTACGGTGGTGGTTTTGGTGATGATTTCGAGCAACAAACCATTAATGGTACGACCTACAACATGGTGAATTATGGCATGGACGAAAGCTGGGGACCAAGATACAACAGTGAAACACAGGTGGTGCACTGGTGGGGAATGGCCGACTTTGAGCAGGGTTTAACAAAAGATCCTGAAACGGCTCCTTGGGTAGCTTCAGCGAATGATGTTGATTCTTATTATGAAACAGGGGTTACTTATACCAACTCTATTAACGTGGTAACTACAGATGAAATTTCTGCATTCCGCGTGGGGTATACCAATAAAAATACCAACGGTACGTTGCCCAACCAATACCAAAACAAGCACAACCTAAACTTAAATGGTTCGGTTAACTTGTTTGACGGTTTTGCAGTTATAAACAGTAACGTAACCCTTGCGCACACGTATACCCGTGGTCGTCAGGAAGGTGGATACGGTGACAATTCTCAGTCGCAAAAATTCTTCCAATGGGGGCAACGCCAATTGGATATGGAGCGTTTGAAGAACTACAAAAATGCAGATGGAACCATGAGAACCTGGAACCGCGATGCTTGGGATGATCCTACTCCGCGTTATTCAGACAACCCTTACTGGACTGCCTACGAAAACTACCAGGACGATTCAAGAATGCGTATGTTTGGTACAACAGGGTTAAAACTGAACTTTACCGATTACTTAAGTGCAGAAGGTAATGTGTACTATGACACCTACACCTTTAACATTGAAGAAAGAACAGCAATTGGTTCACAAGCACAGTCGTATTACTCAAAAAATACACGTCAGCGCACAGAGATGAACTACGAAGCCAAATTGAACTTTAATAAAACAATTGAAGACTTCTCAATTCTGGCCATGGTGGGTGCTAATAAGCGCGACGAGGCATACAATAGAATTGCTGGTGCAACTTCTGGTGGTCTGGTAATTCCTGGCCACCAGAAGTTGCACCAGCAATTCTAT